>NZ_JASSPE010000026.1:0-39969 GCF_030234105.1 Paracoccus sp. SSJ
CGGTGCTGTTCATCGCCGGGCCGGACCAGCAGACCATCCCGCGCCAGATGTGGAACGGCATCCGCGAGCAGATCTCGCCCGCCATCCTCGCCGTCGCCACGCTGCTGGTCATCTTCTCCATCGCGCTTCTCACAACCGTCGAGATGCTCAGAAGAAGATCCGAAAAACTCAGAGGGCTGACCCCAGGGTGAGGCAGGGGCGCGAAACGGCTTCAACAGACAGCTTGAGAGGGAAAATCATGCCGCATGTCGTTGTCATCGGCGCGGGACAGGCCGGGGCCGCCCTGGCGGCCAGGTTGCGCGCGCTGAAGTTCCAGGGAGAGATCACGGTGATCGGCGACGAGCCCGCGCCCCCCTATCAGCGGCCGCCGTTGTCCAAGGCCTATCTGCTGGGCGAGATGGAGGAGGAGCGCCTGTGGCTGCGTTCGGCCGATTTCTGGGCCGAGAACCGGATCACCCTGAAGCTGGGCACTCCGGTCACCGCGATCGACCCCGCCGCGCGCACCGTGACGGTGGGCGAGGAGGTGCTGGCCTATGACGAACTGGCATTGACCACCGGCTCGGTTCCCCGCCGCCTGCCGGCGGAGATGGGTGGGGCGCTTGGCGGCGTCCATACCGTCCGCACCCTGGCCGATATCGACGCCATCCGCGCCGGGTTCGTGCCCGGCCGCCGTCTCGTCGTGATCGGCGGCGGCTATATCGGGCTCGAGGCCGCCGCGGTCGCACGCAAGCTGGGGCTGGAGGTGACGGTGATCGAGATGGCGCCGCGCATCCTGCAGCGCGTGGCCGCGCCCGAGACCGCGCTTTACTTCCGCAAGCTCCATGCCGGCCATGGCGCCGCGATCATCGAGGGAGAGGGGGTCGACCGGATTCTGGGCAAGGGCCATGTCGCCGGCGTGCGCCTGAAGGACGGGCGCGTGCTGCCGGCCGATTTCGTCATCGCGGGGGTCGGCATCGTTCCCGCCACCGCCCTGGCCGAGGCCGCCGGGATCGTACTGGAGAACGGCATCCGCACCGATGCGCGGGGGCGGACATCGGCCGCCAATGTCTGGGCGGCGGGGGATTGCGCGTCCTTTCCGCTGGACGGCGTGCAGATCCGGCTGGAATCGGTCGGCAACGCCATCGACCAGGCCGAACTCGTCGCCGCGAACATCATGGGGGCGGACAAGGACTATGTGCCGAAGCCGTGGTTCTGGTCCGACCAATATGATTGCAAGCTGCAGATCGCGGGGCTGAATGCCGGCTACGACCGCGTCGTTGCCCGGCCCGGCGAGGGCGAGGCGGTCAGCATCTGGTATTATGCCGGCGACAGGCTGCTGGCGGTCGATGCCATGAACGACCCCCGCGCTTTCATGGTCGGCAAGCGCCTGATCGAGGCGGGCAGGACCGCCGATCCCCGACTTGTCGCCGATGCCGCCACCGACCTGAAGGCATTGTTGCGCTAGCGCCTTGCGGCGCGGAAAGGCCGCCGGGCCCGCCGCGCCGTCCGCGACAGGGCGTGCGCCATCGGGCGTGCGGGCCGCGCTTTCATTCGCCTTCCTGTCGGGCGCAGGCGGTCGGGCGTTGGGGGCGCCGAGCCGCCGAAGCCCCGCCCTTGTGGCTAGGGCGGGGCAATGCGTCAGGCGGGAACGGGCTTCATTGCGATGCGGGCCGGTTCACCCGGGCGGCTGCCCGTCCGGGCGCGCCCGGCCCCTCGTCAGCCGCTGGCGGGCACGATAAGCACCAGCCCCTCCAACTCGTCCCGTGCGAGGATCTGGCAGCTCAGCCGGCTGGTGGGGGTCCGTTCGCCCTCGACCATGTCCAGCATCTCGTCCTCCAGTGCGTCGGGCGGACCCAGCCGCTCGGCCCAGGCGGTATCGGTGGCGACATGGCAGGTCGCGCAGGCCAGGGCTCCGCCGCAATCGCCGTGAATGCCCTGCACGCCGGCATCGACGGCAGCCCGCATCAGATTGGTTCCCGCGGCGACATTCGCGCTGATTTCCGTGCCATCGGCGTCACGCCAGGTTATGAAGGGCACCGTATTCCTCTCCGTCGTCCTGCGAGGCGCGCCCATCCGCGCCCCGATTGCAGCCGCGGCGGGCGGCACGGGCCACCCGCCACGGCCTCGACCATTTCCGGCGACGGCCTTATTCGGCGGCGACGGCGAACGCGCGCCGGTAGCCGCCTGTCCGCTCGGCGATGTAGCGCATGAAGTCGTGGATCGGGCGTTCCAGATAGGACAGATGCCCCGCCCGCGCCGCATCCGCGCTGAGGCCGCGGAACACCTTTTCGGTGCAGCCGCGATCCTCGGCATTGACCTCGTCCAGCAGGCCCTTGAGCGTCGCGACATATTCCTCGGCGCGCGGATCGGCCATGAACTCGGGCGAAAGGCCGCCGCCAAAGACGATCGACACCTGGCCGGTGCCCTTGGGATGCAGCGACAGATACCAGAAATAGCCCGGCGTCAGCGTGATCAGATGGCTGGGATAAAGCGTGATCAGGGCCGTGGTCTTGCGCCAGCGTCCCTCGAGCCGGCGATTGTCGGGATGCGCATTTCCCATCGGCAGCGAGGCTTCCTTGGTGATCCAGTGATAGTTGAAGGCTTCGAGGCCCGGAGGGCACTCCATTTCCTCGAGCCTGGAATGGCCGCCCACGGTCGCGGCATGGCAGACCGGCAGGTGATAGCTTTCCATGAAGTTCTCGGCGAGCACCTTCCAGTTCGTGTCCCAGACATGGGTCTCGCGGAAGCACTCGACATAGTTCTCCATCTCATAGGGGGCGATCAGCTTTTCCAGCGGGCCCAAGGCCGCGGCGACGCCGGGGCGGTCCTTGTCGAGCGTGATGTAGATCCAGCCCAGCCATTCCTCGCAGCGGATCGGGGGCAGGGCGTAGTTCTCCTTGCAGAAGCCGGTGGTCTGGGTCATGAACGGCGCCCCTCGCAGGCGGCCGTCGAGGTCATAGGTCCAGGCGTGATAGGGGCAGACCAGCACCCGCTTGTTGCCGCAGCCCTCGACCAGCGTCGACATGCGATGCAGGCAGACGTTCGAGAAGGCGCGCAACTGGCCATCCTTGCCGCGCAGGACCACGACGGGCTGGCCGGCAAGGTCATAGGTCAGATAGTCGCCGGTCTTGGCAAGCCGGCTGGAGCGGCCGACACAGATCCATTTCTTCGAGAAGATGGTCTCGATCTCATGGGACAGGAATTCGGGGTTGGTATAGACGCCCGGCGGCATGGCGCGCGCGTCCTCGAGCGGCCGGTCGGCGGCTTCGAGCAGTTCGGCAAGGGGTTGGGCTAGAGACATCGGGGCGCTCCTTGTCTTGGCGTGGGAAGCGGACAGCCTGTTCGCGCGGGCCGCTGGTCGGGAACCAGCTTGACCTTTTTGCAAGAAATATGAAAACTTGAATATCCGATGATTAAGACAGGTAAAATATGGTTCGCTTCACGCTGCGCCAATGCGCCTATTTCCGCGCCGTCGCCGAGCATGGCGGCATTGCGCAGGCCGCGCGCGCGCTGAACATCTCTCAGCCCTCGGTGGCGCAGGCGCTGGAAAAGCTCGAGGACGTGACCCGCCTGGTGCTGTTCGAGCGGCATCATGCGCGCGGGCTGACGCTGACGCTGCAGGGCCGGCTGTTCCTTGAGCATGTGAACCGCCTTGAGGAACAGGCCGGGCAGGTCGAGCGCGAGGCGGCGGCACTGGCGGCCGAGACCGCCGGAGAGATCCGGCTGGGCGTGTTCCGAACGCTGTCGCCCTTTTACGCCGCGGGGCTGATCCGCAGTTTCGGCGAGGCGGTGCCGGGGGTGATCGTGCGGCAGCGCGAGATGGCGCTGGCCAATCTGGCCGATGCGCTGCGCGACGGTTCGATCGACCTGGCACTGACCTATGATCGGGGCAGCGATCCCCAGGGGCTGGCCTTCGTGCAGCTTGCGGCATTGCGGCCGATGGTGGTTCTTGCCGCCGATCACCCGCTTGCCGGGCGCGATTCCATCGACCTCGCCGATCTGGCCGACGAGCCCTATGTCATGCTGGAAGGGCCCGGAAGCCGCAGCTATTTCGAGGAGCTTCTGGCCGAAAGCGGGATCAGCCCGCCGGTCTCCTACGTCTCGACCTCGCTGGAGGCGGTGCGCAGTGCGGTCGCGGCGGGTTTCGGCTTTACGCTGCTGGTGATGCGGCCCCCGTCGTCGATGACCTATGACGGGGGCAAGGTCAGGACCTTGCTGATCACGAACGACCTGCGCCCGCTGCGCATCGTGCTGGCCTCGCGCGATGGCGCGCATCGGGGGCTTGTCGCGCGGCGCTTCACCCAGCATGCCATTGGCTATTTCGCCGCCCGCCATCACGCCCCGGCCTGACGGCCTCGGAATGCCGGGACGCCGGGGACCGCGCCGTTCGGCAGGGTTCGTCAGGGCAGGGCGGGGCGCCGAATGCGCGCCGACAACTCGCAAGCCCCATGGGCGGGCCGTATCCATCAGGAAGGATCGGGCGATCCAGGCGCAGGCCGGGCCAGCCCTCCCCTGAGCGCCGCAATCGCCCGGCCCACGGCCAATGACTATGATCATACGATCAAAGCGGGTGTTTTCCTCCTGCAGCCTTGCTCAGGCAATCTGGAACCCGTGGCGCAGGGGGTCGTCGTCATCGACCAGGATGGTGTTGTGGCCGGTGATCCGGGCCCAGCCGCCGATGCTGGGCAGGATGCCGGGATAGTCGCCCACCGTCACCGCCTGCTCGGCCCGGCCCTCGAAGACGGTGCCGATCAGGCTCTTGTTGCGGAAACTCTCGCCCACCGCCAGCCGGCCCTTGCCATGAAGCTGCGCCATCCGCGCCGAGGTGCCGGTGCCGCCGGGCGAGCGGTCGATGGCCTTGTCGCCATAGAAGACCGCGTCCCGCCCGTCGCAATCCGGCCCGTCCGGGCCGTCGCACCAGATGGCGTGATGGACGCCGCGGATGCGGTCGTCCTCGGGATGGACGACCGCTTCGCCGATCTCGGCCAGGGCTTCGCGCAGGGCGCGGCTATGCGTCACGATCTCGGCCGCGCTCATGCCGTCGAGGCCGGCCCAGCTCTCCTGCGGCTCGATCACCGCGTAGAAATTGCCGCCATAGGCGATGTCCACGACCAGCGGGCCAAGCCCCGGCACGTCGACGGCAATATCGGCGCTGTGCAGGAAGCTGGGGACGTTGAACAGCCGCACCGAGGCGACGCGTTCGCCCTGCATCGCATACTCCACGTCGACGCGGCCGGCCGGGGTCTCGATGGCCAGCCGGCCGGGGGTTTTCGGGGTGACCAGCCCTTCCTCGATGGCGACGGTGGCAAGGCCGATGGTGCCGGCGCCGCACATCGGCAGGCAGCCCGAGACCTCGATGAACAGGGCTGCGAAGTCGCAATCCTCGCGGAAGGCGGGATAGAGGATCGCGCCCGACATGATGTCATGGCCGCGCGGCTCGAACATCAGCGCGGTGCGCACCCAGTCGTGGTCGCGCAGGAACAGGTTGCGGCGTTCGAAGATCGGCAGATGCGGCAAGAGCGGCGCACCCCCGGCGACGACCCGGACCGGGTTGCCGCAGGTATGGCTGTCGATGCAGAAAAAACGGTGGCGCATGGATCGGACCTTTGCAAATGGCTTGACGTTCAGCGTGTCGATTGGGCCGGCGTTCGGCGGGTGAAGCCGTCCGGGTGGTTCACTCGATCCCGGCCCTGCGTTCGCGGATCGCCAGCGTAGCCTTGGCGCCGATGGTCAGGAAAGGCTGTGGGGGCAGTTTCTTGGGTTCGGGAAAGCCTTGGTAGATGCGGGTCAGGTCGGTCTGCACGCCCAGGATCTGCTCGGCAGCGGCAAGCCTCCCCAAAGCCCAGGCTCTTCGCCGATCGGACCGTAAAGGCAGAGGGGCAGGGGGTCCGCGGGGCAGCCGGGTGAGCTTTCCCGTCGCGGGCGTCGGGATGAACCGGGATCGGGTGCGCGTGACGCGGGGCCAATGATACCCGGTTTCGGCGGATGCTATCGCGAAGGGCAGTCGCCCCTTCCCGTATCGTCCGGGATCAGGGCGTCGGGCTGCATGATGCGCAGGTATTTCCGCCCGGATTCGATGATGCCCGCGCGGCTGAGCTTGGCCAGCGCCCGGCTGACCGCCTCGCGGTTCGCGCCGATGATGTTCGCCATTTCGGCATGGGTCGGCGGATCGGGCATCCGGCGGCCCGGCTCCAGGCCGCCATGCTCCAGCGAGACGCGCAGCAGATAGGCGCGCAGCCGTTCCTCGACATCCAGCGCGGTCAGCTCCTGCACCCGTTCGGTCAGGTCGTGGATCCGCCGGACGAGGCCCTGGATCACCGCCTGCCGGACCTGCGGCTGGGTATCCATGAGCCCGGTCAGCAGGGTGCCCGGCGTTTCGAGCAGGACGCAAGCCGTGCGCGCGTAAAGCGACAGCGAGCGCGGCATCCCGGACAGCACCGACAATTCGCCGAAGGCGCTGCCCGGGGCGATCTCGCTATAGACGATCTCGCGGCCGCTTCGCGTCCATTGCACGGCCAGGACGTGCCCGGACAGGACGAAGAGCACCGAGTCCCCCGGCTCTCCGCGCTCGATGATCAGCTGGCCCCGGTCGGCATGGCGGCGGCGCGAGCCGGATTCGATTCCCGCCAGCACTTCGTCCGGCAGCCCGGCGAACCAGGGAAGATCGGCCAGATCCATAATTTTCGTCATGTTTTCCATGTCAATCAATAACTTGTATCATAAAGGCCGTCCTCTGTGCGCCCGCGCACAGAACTGCCGTGCCGGTTGCGGCATGTTTTGGAAAAATTTTGCAATCAGAGGGCGTGTTTCATGTCGATCAGACATTCCGCACCATCTTTTGCCAAGGAGCCGCTGCCCGCGATCCGCGGCGTGCTGCACCAGTTGACCATGGCTGCGCTGCATGTGCAGCTTCGCGCCCGGTTCCAGGCGGATCGGCCGCAGGTCCTGGCCCGCCGGGCCGGGATCATGGCCCATGCGGCTGTCGACGGGCAGGCCAGCCTGCGTGCGATGTCGCATTACTGCCTTGAACAACTCATGCCCCGCGTGCGGTCGTTGATGATGCAGGTCGATGCCGCGGCCAGGCTTGCCGCCTTGCCGGCAGAGGTCGCGCCGGGCGTAGGACTCGCGGCACAGTTGAGCGACATTGCCGCCAATCTGGAGCGCGCGCGAGAGACGTCGCGCGGCCGGGCCCGCACTCCGCATAAAAGCGCCGGCATGATCCGGCTGAGCGAGCAGCGGCTTTGGGCTGCGCTGGCAACCGAACTGCAACGGCTGGAAGAGACCGACGGCCCGATGAGCCGCGCCAGCGCCCGGATCGAGGCGGCTGCCTTCGAGCTTGCCGCGGCGATCGAAGCGTTCCTGGAGCGTGACGAGGGCATGGCGCTGGCGCAACGCGACGATCTGGCCCAGATCCTGATCCGGCTGGAAAGCCAGGCGGCCACGACCCCGCTGTCCCCCGACGAGATCGCCGGGCAGCTTGGTCCCGCCGCCGCCCGCCTGCCCGATCTGGTGGACCTGTGCGTCGATCTGTCCCGGGCATACCAGCCGCTGCGCGAGGCCCGGCCGCAAATCGCCATGGTCCTGTCCATCGCGACCCAGACCGCCACCCAGTCCGGCGCGACCCGGCGGCTTGAGCAGGCCATGCAGGATCTGGACCATCTGCTGGGCGGGCTCGTTTCCGACTATCGCGCCCTGGCGCGATCCGCCAAGCGCCCGCAAGGCAAGGCGGCCATGCGGCGGTTGATCGCCGCCGAGGCGTCGTTGTGGCATGAGGCGGCAAGGCTGCTGGCCGTTCCGCTGGCACTGGTCCCGGACGCCCCGGCAGCCCGTCCCGCGATACAGGCCGAAGCCCCTGCCGGCGACGAGCATCCGGCGATAGTGGCCTGCGCCTGACAGGCCCATCGTCTCTGCCGCCGAGAATTTCAGAGCATTTGATCATTACCTTGTTTTAAGTCTCTCTCTGAAAGAAAGGGTCAGGATCGTGACGATCCTGACCCTTGTTTTCCTGGCTTGTCCAGCCGGGGGCAGGGGCGGCGGGCGGAATGCGCCTAGTCCTTGTTGTCGCTGTTTACGCTCATGCCCCGCACGCTCATTCCGTGGACGCTCATGCCGCGGGCCTCCGGCGCGCCGGAAGGGTCCAGCAGCAATTGCTCGAACATGCCCGAGCGTATGTCCAGCCGGATCGAGTAATCGGCCTTGTCGTAGGACCAGACCATCAGGTCGTCGGGCTGGGGCAGGACGTGTCCCGCACCCGCCGCCTGGGGCGGCGATCCGGCCGGCGCATCCTGCGGCAGGTGCAGCCGCGACATGACCTGCCCGGCCTCCAGCCCCGGTCCGTGCACCAGAAACAGCGCCGGGCGCGGCAGGACGCGATACAGCCCCTCGAAGGCAAAGCCGTAGATGCGGGCGAAATTCGCATCCTCGGCCTGCAATTGCCGTTCAAGCTGGCCGGGCGTGCCGCCGCGGGGCTGGGGGAAGGGGCCGTGCCGGGGGTCGCCGCGCTTGTCCTGCGCCGAGGGTGCGCGGATCTGCAAATCCTCGACCACGCGGCCGAAGAGCAGCAGGTTCGAGGGGCTCAGCAAGGTCTCCGACATCGCAATCTCCGCCATGGGTGGGATTTTTCGGGTCCGGGAATCCGCAACCTCAGGTTAAGCCGCCGGGTGGCGGCTGTCGATGGCTTTGTCGGCCTGCGGTCCCGTCCGGCGCCGGCTGCCCGTCTTTCAGCCAAAGCGCATGGTCGCGGGCCAGCGCGGCGTGGAAATGCGCCAGATCGCGAAATCCCAGGCTGCCGGCGTATTGTTCCAGATCCTCGGGCAGGTCTCGGCCAAGGCGGGTGTGGAAATGCCAGGCCAGCAGCAGGGGCAGCGGCAGCGGCGGATCGGCAGTCCCGGCCTTGGCGGTGCGGTCGCGGAGCGCCTTGTAGCCGCCCTCCAGCCGAAGCTGGTCCAGGATCGCAGGCGCCAGCGCCGCATCGCGGTCCCGTGCCAGCGCCTCGAGTCCCGCCAGCCCCGCCATCAGCCGATCGAAGCCGGGGCGATCCAACCCGTTTTCCGCCGCCCAGCGGTCGATGTCCTGCCCGCGCAGCAGGCCGCGCGGCAGGCGAAACGCCAATGCGGCCTCGGCGACATGGTCTGGCTGCACCCCGCGCCGCTCGCGCGTGGCGGTCTCGGCGGCCAGTTGCCGCAGCAGGGCGGCGCGCCGCAGGCGCAGATAGGGCTCGCCCTGCAGGCGCAGCGCGTCGAGCATCAGCGCATCCCCTGCCTCGATCCCGTCGCCATGCGCGGCGAGCCAGGGGGCCGAGGCCCAGGCTTCGGTCCATTCGAAGGTGAATTCCGCCCGCGGGGGCGGCTCGTCCCGCGCGACATGCGCCTGAAGAACATGCAGCATCTCCAGCGCATCCGCGCGCTTCTGGTCGATGCGGCCGTCGGGCAGCCAGGCGGCAAGCCGGTCGCGCATCGTTGCGGGCACCTGCTCTGCCGCCGCCAGGATGGCGGGCCAGTCGCGCTGCTGGTAGAACAGCGCCTTGGCCGTTGCCAGCAGATGCGCGGCCGCCGGCGCGTCAAGGATGCCCGCGGCCAGCGCGGCGGCGGCGGTGGCGCGGATATTGACCATCGGCTCGCTCAGGGCGGCATGGCCGGTCTCGGCCGGGCCGTGAAGCAGCGCCACCTCGTCGTCGTCGGTCAGCCGGCCCTCGTGGAAATCCCGGAAGATGCGGCCGACGCCCCGCATCCCGAAGGGTGCAAGTTCGGCGGCGCGCAGCGCGCCCATGCTGGAGGCGCCAAAGACGGCGATGCCTTGCGAGATCGCCCAGAGCACTTCCTTGTGCCACACCGCCGGCACGCCGTCGAAGCACCCGTCGATCAGGCCGATGGCCCGCGGCCGCTGGCGCGCGGCGCGATACAGGTCGCCCTGCTGCACCGGCGGCAGGAACCGGAACTGCGCGAAGGCGGTGCGGTCCGCCTGCCGCAGCGAGGGGCCGGCGAAGACGATCACGCTCATGGCGCCGCGGCCCGCGCGGCGGCGAGCGCCCTTGGCCCCGGCCGCCAGGCGGGGTGATCGCAAGGGGCCTCCAGCCCCGGGATCACCACCCGCACCACCGGCAGGTCCAGCCCCGGCTTGCGCAGGTCCACCGCGACCGCCTCGTCGATGCCGACCGCGCGCAGCCGGGCCAGCAACCAGTCCAGGTCCTCGGCGAAATCGTCCGAGACGAATTCGTCCAGCGCCGCGAAATTCACCATCGGCCGGTGGCTGGCGCGCATGCCGGCGGCGGCGCGGGCCTTCTGGTCCAGCGCGTGCCGGCCGTATTCCTCGGGTTGCAGGTCGTCGCGTGCGCCCGAGATATAGGTGCAGCGCACCTGCGCGGCTTCGGTCAGCGCCCGCAGCAGCGCGATGGCGCGGGTGGGATGGGCGCCGGCGCCGATGCCGTGATGCGCCCCCCGGTCGCGCCGGTCCGAGATCAGGCAGAAGAAGGCCGGCACGCCGAGGTCGCTGGCGACCTGCCAGGCATGCACGTCGAAACCGGCGCCTTGCAGCCGGTCCAGCACCGCACGGCAGGCCGGGTCGGCGACGCTTTCCAGGTCCAGCCCGGTCTCGGCCCGGCGCTCGGGCGGGGATTGGTGCCACAGGGTGGTGGCGTCGCGCTCGATCAGTTCGCAGATCGCGTGGCAGGTCGCCTCGGCCATGGTGTTGCCCGAGGCCAGCCCGTTGCTGCTGCAGAGAAAGCAGCCGCTGCCGGGCGGCGGCGGCAGGGTATAGTTCGCGCGCACGCATTCGAAGGGCACCCAGCGTTCTTCGCCCGAGACGAGGTCGCGTCCCTGGATCCACAGCATCGGCAAGTCCCGGTGGAAGCGGTCCGAGACCCTGGCCAGCCGGTCCAGGTCGATCATCCGGTGGGAATGGGCCAGCTCGTTCAGGCTGCCCAGTTTCAGCGGCGCCTCGATATGCTCGGCGTGATAAAGCTCGGCCGCCTCCATCAGGCCCGAGGCGGTGGCGGCGTCCATGTCCAGCCCCTTGCCCTGCGATACCGCCAACGAGCGGGCGTTCGGCCGGCAGACCATGACCACCGGCAGGCCGATCCGGTCCAGCCCGGTGACATTGGCGACGCGGGTGATGCCCATCCGCGCCATCAGCGGCCGGACCCGCGCTATGGTTTCGGCCGGCGCCACGCTGCGGTGGCAGCCGGTGCGGTGGCCCTTATGGCCGGCCTCGCGGCTCAGCGGTCCAGTCCTTCCGGCACCCAGACCATGTCCAGGATCGGCGTGGCCTTGGGGTCGATCATGCGAAAGCCCAGCCGCAGGTAAAGGGCGATGGCCCGGTTGGTGCGCACCACCGACAGCGAGACGGTCCTGCCTTCCCGCGCCGCCCTGTCCTGCAAGTCGCGGATGATGCGCGAGCCGATGCCCCGGCCGCAATAATCCCCGAGGATCTGGAGCTGGGCGAGGTTGTAGTCGGCGTCCCGTTCCGTCACCTGCATCCAGCCGATGTCCCGGCCCTCCAGGGTGATGATGCGCGAATCCGCCGCCTTGAACGACCGCCGGATCATCGCCCGGCGCATCGGCTCGTCCCAGGCGTCCAGTTGCAGCATCAGGGGCCGCATCGCGTCGATATAGATCGCCTCGGCAAAGGGAAATTCCTCGGGACGCGCCGGGCGCAGGCCGAATTGCGATATGGGGTGCCTGTCGGGTTTCATGCGGATAGTATAGTGCCGATCCGGGCGCTGTCACGGATCCCCTTGCGGCAGGCCGGGCCGCCCCGATCCGGGCTTGACAGGCCGGGTGCCGGTGGATTTCTGATGCCCGAAAGGAGCCTTGGACGAGCCATGATCGCACAGCCCGGTCTGACCGGCCCCCGCCTTCAGGCGGTGCTTTATGCCGACATTCACGGCTATACCCGCCTGATCGAGCAGGACGAGGCCGGCACGATCCTGCGGCTGACGCGCTCGATCGCGCTGATCCGCAACCTGGTCGGGGATTATGGCGGCACCGTGGTCAACACGGCCGGGGACGGGCTGGTCGCGGTGTTCCAGGATGCGCCCAAGGCGCTGCATTTCGCGATCGAGATGCAGCGCGAACTGTCCCGCGAATCCGCCTGGGCCGAGGCGCGGGAGCCGATCGCCTGGCGCGTCGGCATCTCGCTGGGCGAGACGTTCGAGGGGCAGGAGGGGGTTTACGGCCACAGCGTCAACCTGGCCGCGCGGATCCAGGGCTTTGCCGATCCCGGCGGCATCTGCGTCACCGAGACCGTCTATCGCATCGTGCGCGACAACCCGGAACTGGTGCTGCGCTCGCTGGGGCGGCGGCGGCTGAAGAACATCTCGGCCCCGGTCGAGATCTATGCCGCGGCGCCCGCCTCTCCCGCCGCGGCCGCCGCCGTCCCGCTGCGAGATGTGCCGCGCAGGGTCGATCCCGGCCTGCCCGACACGTCGCTGGCGATCCTGCCGATGGAGAATCTTTCGGCCGATCCCGGCGACCAGCACCTGTGCCATGGCATCGTCGCCGACCTGATCACCAACCTGTGCCGGTTCCGGCACCTGCTGGTGATCGCGCGGCATTCGTCGTTCCTGGCCGCCGCCCAGACCTCGTCGCTGCGCGAGATCGGGCGCCGGCTGGGCGTGCGCTACCTGATGACCAGCAGCTTTCGCCGGGCCGGCAACCGGCTGCGCATCACCGTCGAGCTGGTCGAGGCGGAATCGGAAAATACCATCTGGTCCGAGCGCTACGACGGCGTGATGCTGGACATCTTCGACTTTCAGGACGACGTGACCGCGATGACCGCCGCCCGGGTGGCGATCCAGCTTGACGCGAACGAACGGCGCCGGCTGGCCGAGCAGAGCCATCCCGCGCTTTACGCCTATGGGCTGGTCCTGCGCGGCCAGGACATGGGCCTGCGCTTCCTGCCCGATGCCAACCTGCATGCCCGCCGCCTGTTCGAAGAGGCCCGCGATCTCGATCCCGACTATGGCCGCAGCTATGCGGCGATGTCGCGGACCTTCAACGTCGAATGGCGCTACAACTGGACCAGCAACCCCGATGCGGCGTTGAACCAGGCGCTGGTCCTGGCCAAGCGGGCGGTGCAATGCGACGCCCTGGACTCGCGCGGCTTTTCCGAGATGGGCCTGGCGCATCTCTACAAGAAGCAGCACGACGAGGCGCTGGCCGCCTATGAGCATGCGCTGGCGCTGAATCCCAACGACGCGGATCTGCTGGCCTATACCGGCGACTGCCTCGCCTATGTCCGGCAGGGCGAGCGGGCGGTGCAGCTGCTGGAGCGGGCGATGCGGCTCAATCCCTATTTCCCGGACGCCTATCTGTGGTTCCTGGGCGATGCCTATTTCCACCACGGCGATTACGGCAAGACCATCGAAACCCTTTCGCGGATGCGCGACCAGTCCGAGGCGCACCGGCTGCTGGCCGCCAGCCATGCGCTGCTGGGCCAGATGGACGAAGCCCGCCGCCATGCCGGCGCGGTGATGCGGGTGCATCCGAACTTCACCATCGCGCATTGGCGCAAGGTGCCCCCGCTGAAACATGCCGAGGACCTGGAGCTTTACGTCGAGGGCTTGCGAAAGGCCGGCCTGACCTGACGGCGGGCGGCGGTAAGGTCGCCCGCAGCGGCTATCGGGCCCGCCGCCTTGGTGGGCCGGGTCCGCGCCATCGTTTCCGGCCCTGTCACTCTTTGGTCAAACTGGGCCGCTATGGATGGGTCGGTCCCGTCTCTGGCCGGGGCCGCCCCATCAGCCAGGAGCGTCTCATGACCGAGCAACATCCCTCCCGCCATGTCTTCCGCACCAGCCAGTTGGAGGAGGCCGACGGACCGGGCCACAATCCGACCGACAATCGCACCATGGGCGAAATCATCGCCGCCCGCTTCTCGCGCCGCGGCTTCCTGAAGGGCTCGATGGCTGCGACCGCGATCTCGGCCACCGTCAGCCCCTTCGCCCTGCTGGCCGCCGACGAGGCCCGCGCCCAGGATGCCGTCGAGGGCTCCGCCTTCAGCTTTCCCGAGGTCGAGGCGGGCGTCGATGCCGACCATCACGTCGCCCAGGGCTATGACGCGGACATCCTGCTGCGCTGGGGCGACAAGGTCTTTGCCGATGCGCCGGATTTCGACCCGAAGAACCAGTCCGAGGCCGCGCAGGAACGCCAGTTCGGTTATAACAACGACTTCGTCGGCTTCATCCCGCTGGACGGCGCCGATGACCGCGGCCTGCTGGTCGTCAACCACGAATATACCAACGAACACCTGATGTTCCCCGGCATCGTTACCGTCGAGGACGGCAAGATCGCCGTGGCCGAGGCGACCGAGGCGCGCGTGGACATCGAGATGGCCGCGCATGGCGGCACGATTATCGAGATCCGCAAGGTGGACGGCAAATGGCAGCCGGTGCTGGACGGCGCGCTGAACCGTCGCATCACCGCCAAGACGCCGATGGAGATCCGCGGCCCGGCCACCGGGCATGCGCGGATGCAGACCGCGGCGGACCCGACCGGCACCCGCGTCCTGGGCACGATCAACAACTGCGCCGGCGGCGTCACGCCCTGGGGCACCTACATCATGGCCGAAGAGAACATCCACGGCTATTTCACCGGCGCGCTGCCCGAAGGCCACCGCGAGGCCGAAAACTACAAGCGCATGGGCATCCCCGAGGACAGCTATGCCTGGGGCAGGTTCCACGACCGCTTCGACATCGGCAAGGAACCGAACGAGCCCAACCGCTTTGGCTGGATCGTCGAGGTCGATGTCATGGACCCGAACTCGGTGCCTAAGAAACGCACCGCGCTTGGCCGCTTCAAGCACGAGGGGGCGGCGAGCGCCTTGGCCAAGGACGGCCGCGTCGTCTTCTATCTCGGCGACGATGAGCGTTTCGACTATGTCTACAAGTTCGTGACCGCCGGCCGCTACAACCCGGACGACCGCGCCGCGAACCTGGACCTGCTGGACGAGGGCACGCTTTACGTCGCCCGCTTCGACGAGGATGGCAGCTTCGTCTGGCTGCCGCTGGTGCATGGGCAGGGGCCGCTGACCGCCGAGAACGGCTTCGAGAGCCAGGCCGACGTGCTGATCGAGACCCGCCGCGCCGCCGACCTGCTGGGCGCGACGCCGATGGACCGCCCCGAGGACATCGAGCCCAATGCCGAGACCGGCCGGGCCTATGTCATGCTGACCAACAACACCAAGCGCGAAGAGGCGAACGCCGCCAACCCGCGCGTGGAGAACGCCTTCGGCCATATCATCGAGATTCTCGAGGATGGCGGCGACCTGGCGGCGACGCAGGGCACCTGGGAGATCCTGCTGCAATGCGGCGATCCTTCGGTGGCCGAGGTCGGCGCGACCTTCTCGACCGCGACCACTGCGAATGGCTGGTTCGGCATGCCCGACAACTGCGCCATCGACAGCGACGGGCGGCTGTGGGTCTCGACCGACGGCAACTCGCCCAAGGATACGGGCCGCACCGACGGCCTGTGGGCGGTGGATGTCGAGGGCGCCGCGCGCGGCACCTCGCGGCTGTTCTATCGGGTGCCGGTGGGCGCCGAGATGTGTGGTCCCTGTCCGACGCCGGACCTGACCACCTTTTTCGTGGCCGTGCAGCATCCGGGCGACGGCGGCGAGGATTGGGAGGGCCACGGCCGGCCGTCCTATTACGAGGATCTGTCGACCCGCTGGCCGGATTTCCGCGACGACATGCCGGTGCGCCCGGCGGTGGTGGCGATCACGAAACAGGGCGGCGGCCGGATCGGCTGACCGGACGCCGGATCGGGAAAGGGGGCGAAAGACCGCCCCCTTTTCCGCTTGCCGGCCCTGCGCCGATGACCTTGTTTGCCTTTCCGCCCTCAGCCCCGCAGCAGCCTCGCCACCTGCCTGGCGATGGCTTTCGCCGATCCCGGGTTCTGCCCGGTCACCAGCCGCCCGTCGGTGACGACATGCGAGACGAATGGCAGCAGCGCCTTGCCGTAGCGTGCGCCCCGCCGCTTCATCTCGGCCTCGGCGTCATAGGGCATGTGCCGCGCCACGCCGGCAAGGATTTCCTCGGTCCAGGAAAAGCCGGTCACCTGCCGGCCGGCAACCAGAAGCGTGCCGTCCGAAAGCCGCGTGTTCAGGAGCCCGCAATAGCCGTGGCAGACCGAGGAGACGATGCCGCCCTTTTCCCAGATCCGCCGCGCGATCGCCTGCAACCCGGCGTTGTCGGGGAAATCCCACATCACGCCGTGCCCGCCGGTGAAATAGATCGCGTCATAGCCCTCGGGATCGACCTGATCCGGCGCGGCCGTCCGCTCCAGCAGCGCCATGCGCGCCGGATCGTTCAGCCAGCCCCTGGCCGAGGCGTCGAGCAGCGGCCATTTCAGCGCACGCGGCTCCAGCGGCGAGCGGCCGCCTGCCGGGCTGACGATGTCCTGCGCGTGCCCTTCGGCCGCGAAGACGTCCCAGGCATGGCTCAGTTCCGACAGCCACAGTCCGGTCGGACGGCCGGGATCGTCGTAATGGTCGCGATTGGTGACGACATGCAGGATGCGCTTGCCCATGCCCGCCATCCTTTCACGCCCCGGCGCGGCGGCGCAACCAGGCGCGATAGCGGCGGCTGCGCAGGGCGGTCCTGATCCGGTCGCGGACCAGGACCAGCGGTGCCCAGGCGCCGGGTTTCGGTGCCTTGCCCGCGCCCAGCCGGCGCAGCTGCAGCTTGGTCATCGCCATGGTGGCGAGGCCCGAGATGGCCCGGTTTTTCCAGCGCACCATCGGGACAGTCACCGTCGCCTCGGCCTTGTGCCAGCGGTTCGGCAGGTCCGGCGCATAGGCCAGCGCCTGCGCGATGCCCACCATGGCCACGCCCGCGCGACCATCCTCGGGCGCCAGCGCCGCCTCGGCGGTCGCGCGGCGGCGGATGCCGCCGGTCACCATCACCGGCATCCGCGCCTCTGCCACCACGTCGCGGGCGAAATCTACGAAATAGGCTTCGCGGGCCAAAGTGCTTTGTCGGGTGCTGGCTTGTTGCGGACGGCCATGCATGGCCGGGCTTTCGTAGCTGCCGCCCGAAAGTTCGACCAGATCCACGGGCAATTCGTTCAGCATCCGCACCACGGCCACCGCATCCTCGGCCGCGAAGCCGCCCTTCTGGAAGTCCGAGGAGTTCAGCTTGACGCCCACGCCGAAGCCCGGCGCTACGCGGGCGCGGATGGCGCGGACGATCTCGACCAGCAGCCGCGCGCGGTTCTCCAGCGTGCCGCCCCAGCGATCCTCGCGCCGGTTGGTCAGCGGAGACAGGAACTGGCTCAGCAGATAGCCATGCGCGGCGTGGACCTGCACGCCGCCGAACCCGGCCTGTTCCGCCAGCGCGGCGGTGTCGGCAAAGCGGCGGATCACCTCGGCAATGTCGGAATCAGACATGGCGCGGGGCTGGGCGAAAAGATGCGCATAACCCTCGATCGCCACCGGCACGGCCGAGGGTGCGATGGCCTGCGGGTTGGTCGCGGCATAGACCTGACGGCCCGGATGGTTGATCTGCATCCACAGCCGTGCACCATCCGCGCGCCCAGCCTGCGCCCATTCGCGGAACGGCCCCAGCGGCTGGCCGGCGTCCAGGATCACCCCGGCGGGTCCGGTCACCGCATCGGGGGCGACCATGACGTTTCCGGTCAGCAGCAGCCCGGCCCCGCCCTGGGCCCATTCGCGATACAGCCGGCGCAGCGCCGGTCCGGGCAGATGGCGGGTGTCGGCCATGTTCTCTTCCATCGCCGCCTTGGCGATGCGGTTCTTGACGATCTGCCCGCCGGGCAATTGCAGCGGCTGGAACAGCGGGGTCTGGGTGGTTGCGGTCATGCGACAAGATCCTTTGCATCGTGACGCAAGGCGATATAGGGTTTAAACCTAGGTTCAAGGTCAAGAGGCGCCAATGAAGATCGGCGACATTGCCAGGGCGGCGGGGGTGACGACCTCGCGCATCCGCTTCTATGAAAAGCGCGGGATCATCGCCCCGGCCGTGCGTGGGCCGAACGGCTATCGCGACTATCCCGAGGAGCTGATCGCCATCCTGCGATTCATCGAGCAGGCGTAGGGCCTTGGCTTTTCGCTGAAGGAGATCGCCAGCGTTGACGTCGCCCAAGGCGACCATCCGATCTCTTGCGACGAGGCGATCCGCCTCTTGTCGGGCAAGCTCGATTCCGTGGCAGCCCTGATCGCCGAGGCCAAGGAGCGCCAGCGCCGGATCAAGGCGCTGATCGCCGAATTGCAGGGCCGCAAGCAATCCGCGGCCTGATGCGCGGCAGGACGATCATCCCGCGCCGGCCGTGATGGCCGAAAGAACCGGCGCATCGCAGCTGCCGCCGGCTACGCACCGGACAGACCGCCAAATCCATGCTTGACCTTGAACCTAGGGCCGCTGACGTTGGAGCTGAGCGGCAAGAGCCCTGCCATCATCGCGCGCAGCCAGGTCGGTCGCCGCACCATGGCGGGCTGACCTTCGGCAAGCTGTCGAAAGGCGGCCAGACCTGCGTCGCGCTGGATTACGCGCTGGTGCATCGGGACGACCTTGACGGCTTCGTCGCGGAATACGGCGCGCTTCTATCCCGATGGGCCGACGAGCCCCAACTATACTGCGATCATCAACGACCGGCATGTCGCGCGCCCGAACGGTTTGCTGGACGATGGACGCGCCAAGGGTGCCGAGGTCATCTCCGTCGGCCACCGCCCCGACAGCGCCGCGAGCCGCCTCCAGACCATTGCGCCCATGCGGTGCTGAATGCCGGCGGCGATTGCGCGGTCATGCAGGACGAGATCTTCGGCCCGATCCTGCCCGTCCAGACCCATGCCACGATGGACGATGCCATCGCCCATGTGAACCCGTGCCCGGAGGCACGGCTGTCTTTGGCTTTCGCGCATGGATCATGCGCGGCAAGCCGGGGCTGCACCCTGCCGGCCCCTGACCGGATCGCCCTGCCGGTCCGTCATTGGCTGGCGAGCAGCCCGATCTCTCGGGTCAGGGCGAACAGCGCCTTGAGTTGCGAGGGCGTCGGGTCCGCGCCCAGGTGCTGGATCGACGCGATCAGGCCGATGCTGCCGAGAAGCTGGCCCCGCGGGCTGAGGATCGGCGCGGCGATGGCATTGATGCCCAGCAGCGATTCCTCTGGCGCCGTCGCATAGCCCGACGCGCGGATGCCGTCGAGCTGCGCCGCCAGGGCCGTCCTGGAGGTAACGCTTTTCGGCGTGACCTGCGGCAGCGTGTCGGGCAGCGTGGCCAGCAATTCGGGCGAGCCGAAGGCCAGGAACACCTTTCCCTGGGCGGAGGAATGCAGGCTCAGCTCGCTGCCGGGACGGACGCCGATCTCGATCGGCTGGTTGCTGCTGACCGTGGCCAGGATGAAGGCCGAGTGCGGCGCGGGGATGCTGAGCACCACCGCCATGCCCAGTTCGTCGCGGGTCGCGCGCATCAGGGGCAGGGCCAGTTCGGCCAGGTTTGCGCCGGCGGGTGCCTGCTGGGCCATCAGCCACAGCTTCGGCCCCAGCGCGTAATGCGATGTGACCGGATCCTGCACGATCATCCCATGTTCGATCAGCGTGCGCAGATGCTTGAACGCCGCCCCCTTGGCGATGCCGACATCGCCGGAAATCTGCGTCACGCCAACGGGCGAATCAGCGAATGCGATGCGCTCGAGGATGCGCAGGCAGGTGTCGGCGGCCCGGACGGTCTCGGCCTTTTCCAATGTGCTTCCCCATGAATTTGCTCCTCCTCTCTGTGTTGACGACTTTGCCGTGGCGTGTCAATATGAGAACAGTGTTCCCATATTGAGAACACAGGAGGAGAGAAACATGATGAAGACTGCCGCTGCCGTCCTGGTGGGAAGCCTGCTGTCGAGTGCCGCCTGGGCCGACCCCGTCACGCTGCGCCTGGGCCATGCCGTATTCGAGCAGCATCCGATCCACGACACCGCCCTCCGCTTCAAGGAAGCGGTCGAGCGGCTGTCGGATGGCGATATCAAGATCGACATTTTCCCCTCGCGCCAGCTTGGCGACGTGAAGGAGTTGATGGAGGGCGTGCAGTTCGGCACCGTCGACATGACGGTGAACTCGACCTCGGCCTATTCGACGCTGGAGCCCTCGATCGACGCCTTCCAGCTGCCGGGCCTGATCCCCGATTACGAAGGGTTCGCGGCCATGGCGAAGACGCCCGAGGCGCGGGCGATCATGGACAGGCTGGGAAACCACATGATGGTCGCCCTGGGGGTCTATGACGGCGGACAACGCCATTTCCTGACCGTCGGGGCGCCGGTCGAAAGCCTGGCCGACATGCATCACAAGAAGACCCGCGTCGCGCCCAACCGGATGTTTCTGGATGCGTGGCAGGCGGTGGGAGTGAACCCGACGCCGATGGCCTATGGCGAGGTCTATTCGGCGCTGGAAACCGGCACGCTGGATGCGGTCGAGATCAACCTGACCTCGATCGAGAGCGAGAAATATTACGAGATCGCCAAGGGCGTGTCGCTGACAGGCCATTACTTCTGGCCCAGCTTCCTGCTGGTCAACCAGATGAAGTTCAACTCGCTGACCCCCGAGCAGCAGGAGATCATGCGCCAGGCCGCCGACGAGATCGTCGAGCCGCAGGTGATGGCGGTCAAGGAACTGGACGAGCAGATCAAGGCCCATCTGGCCGAGCTGAACATCCCGGTCGTGACGCCCTCGGATGCGTTCAGGGCCGAATTGCAGGCCGTCTTCGCCCCGGTGGTCGAGAAATACGAGGCTGCCGATCCGCTGATCGCCGATTTTGCGGCTGCGGCGAAAAAGCTGGCTCCGGCCGCTCAATAACGCACAGGCGCGCGGGCCGGTCCCGCGCCTTCCGCCTGCGTTCTCAACGGAGAAACCCATGTCCAAGCTCTGGCGCGCCTATGTCGCCGCCGTGGAAGCATTCTGCTTTGCGGGGATCGGTGCGATCCTCGTGATCGGCACCATGCAGGTCATCTGGCGCTATGTCTTCAACAGCTCGCTGTTCTGGTCGGAAGAGGCGATGCGCTATCTGATGATCTGGATCGTGATGATCGGTGCCGGTCTCAGCTATTCCCGCGGCCAGTTCCTGGGGATGCGGCTGGCGGTGGACCGCCTGCCCGAAGGCCCGCGCCGGGCCGCCAACCTGGTCTCGGCCGCGATCATCCTGGTCTTTCTGGCGGCGATCCTGTGGTTCGGCACCAGGTTCGCCTGGATGACGCGGTTCCAGACGGCGACCGCGCTGGGTTTTTCGCTGTTCTGGGTCCACATCGCGATCACCGTCGGCGCGGCGCTTCTGGCGCTGCATGTCGCGCTGAACGAATTCTTCGGCATCGCGCGGGAAGAGAAGCCCGAAGAGCACCCGATGGGCGCGGAGGAATCGCTGTGATCTGGCTTGGCTCGATTTTCGCCCTGACGCTGGCCTTGGGCATGCCGATCGCCTTCGTGCTGGGCATCAGCGCGCTGGGTTACTTCTATTTCACCGGCCAGACGCAATTCCTGATCGTGTTGCCGCAGCGGATGCTGGCGGGAATGGACATGTTCGTGCTGCTGGCGATCCCGCTTTTCGTGCTGGCGGGCGCGATCATGGACGTGGGTGGGCTGACCCGTCGCCTGATCGGCTTTGCCAACTCGGTCGTCGGCCGGTTCCGCGGCGGGTTGTCGCTGACGGCCATCTGGGGCTGCTTCCTCTTCGGCGGCGTCAGCGGATCGGCGGCGGCGGATGCCGCGGCCATCGGCACGGTGATGGTGCCGGACATGAAGCGGCAGGGCTATGACGTGGACTATTCGGCGGCGCTGATCGCGGTCTCGTCGCTGATGGCGCCGCTGGTGCCGCCCTCGATCGCCATGATCATCTACGGCGCGCTGTCGGGCACCTCGATCTCGCAACTGCTGGTCGCGGGGCTGGCGCCGGGGTTCATGCTGGCGGTGTTCCTGTCGACCTATGCGGTCTGGGTCGCGCATCGCCGCGGCTATCCCAAGGCGGCAAGGCAATCGCTGGCCGCGATCCTCCGGGGTTGCTGGCAGTCCGTCCCGGTGATGCTGCTGCCGGTCATCATCGTCGTCGGCATACGGGGCGGCATCTTCACCGCGACCGAGGCCGCCGCGGTCGCCGCGATCTATGCGCTGATCATCGCTACCGTCGTCTATCGCGCGATGAGCTGGAGATTCCTCAAGGAAGCCTTCGTCGCCACGGCGATCATCACCTCGGCGATCTATTTCCTGGTCGCGGTCGCCAACGTCGCCGGCTTCATCTTCGCCATCGAGCAACTGCCGCAAAAGACCGTCGCCCTGCTGACCGGGGTTTCGGACAACAAATACGTGATCCTGCTGATGGTGAACCTGATCCTGCTGTTCCTGGGCATGTTCCTGGACACCATCGGCGTGCTGATCCTGACGGTGCCCGCGCTGATGGCCATCGGCAACATGCTGGGGCTGGAGCCGGTGCATCTGGGGGTCATGGTGGTCTTCAACGTGCTGGTCGGCTTTGTCACGCCGCCGGTCGGGCTGTGCCTGTTCGTCATCGCCGGCGTGACCGGCCGGCCGATGGAGCGGATCGCCTACAGGGCCCTGCCGATGATCGGCATCGCGCTGGTCGTCCTGGCGCTGATCACGGTCTTTCCCGAGATCTCGCTGTTCCTGCCGCGGGTGCTGGGGGTGGCGGGATGACGGATCTTTCCGTCCAGGTCGGCCGCACCCGGCTGAAGAACCCCGTCATCGCCGCATCGGGCGAGCACCTGATCGATGATGCCGGCATCCTGTCGGCCATCGCCGCCGGGGCAGGGGCGGTGGTGATGAAGTCCAGCAACGACTCGGCCGCCGCACAGCGCCAGTTGCTGCAGGCCGAATATGCCGCGCTGGATGCGTGCTGGAACCGTGTCGACTGGGGACCCGGGGCGCCGCGCGACGCGACGCTGCTGACGCGCTCGGGGCTGACGCCGCTTGGCTTCGATGCATGGCTGGACCAGGCGCGGCGGATGGATGCGGCGGCGCGCAAGGCGGATTGCGTCCTGGTCGCCTCGGCGGTCATGGCCGGGATCGAGGATGCCGTCCGCCGCGCCCGCGCCGTCGAGGATGCCGGCCTGCGCGTCTTCGAGTTCAATATCGGCACCCCCTATGCCAGCCAGGCGGCCAAGGGTGCGGTCAGCACCGAGCTTTCGCCGGCGCGCGTGGCGGAACTGGTCGGGCAGGTGACATCGGCCGTGTCGATCCCGGTCTGGGTCAAGCTGTCGGGCCAGAGCGAGCGGGTTCCCGAGCTGGTCGCGGCCGCCACCGGCGCAGGTGCGGACAGCGCCGTGATCGCCGGGCGGGCGCTGGGGCTGGTGCCGGACCTTGAGACCATGCAGCCGATGCTGGGCACCAGCTGCGGCATCGGCGGCTACTGGAACCTGCCGCTGACCTGCCACTGGCTGGCGATGACCCGCGCCAGGCTGGGCACAGGGCGGGCGCTGATCGGCATCAACGGCGCGTGCTCGGGCCGGGATGTCGCACGGATGATGCTGGCGGGCGCCTCGGCTGTGGGCCTGTCCTCGGCCGTCATGCTGCGCGGCTGGGACGTCATCCGCGATGCCGTCGCCGATCTCGATGCCTATTGCGCCCAAAAGGGCGCGAGCGCCCGCGATCTGGTCGGGCGCGCGGCCGATGCGCGCCGCAGCTTTGCCGAAATGCCGGTCCTCGATCAGGTCTGGCGCAACCATGTTCCCGCGCCGCTGGTGCCGGACGAAGAAGTCAGGAGAAACCGATGACTGCCGAACAAAGCCGCATTGACGATCTGATGAAGGGCGCGGTCGATCTGCATGTCCATTCCGGCCCCTCGCTGCATCCGCGCAAGCTGGACCATATCGCCGCCCTGCGCGAGGCCGATCAGGCCGGCATGGCCGCCGTGCTGCTCAAGGACCATTACTATCCCACCATGCCGCTGGCGACGCTGATCAACCAGAACATGGGCTTCAGGACCAGGGCCATCGGCTCGATCGTGCTGAACAATCCGCTGGGCGGGCTGAACCCTTCGGCCGTGGACTATGCGCTCAAGCAGGGCGCCCGCGTGGTCTGGATGGCGACGGCCCATGCCCAGAACCACATGGAGCACGAGGCCCAGAAGCCCGGCTTCAAGTTCCCGCAGAACAGCAAGAAGACGGTCGCCCCGATCCCGCTGACCCTGACCGACGAGACCGGAGCGATCCGCGACGAGGTCAAGCATATCCTCGACCTGATCGCCGAGGCCGATGCGGTCGTCTCGGGCGGCCACCATCACGCCCGCGAACTGCTGCCGTTCTATGAAGAGGCCAAGGCGCGGGGCGTGAGGCGCCTGTTCCTGAACCATCCGACCTATGTGAACGATTGCAGCCTTCAGGATGTCGCCCATCTGGTCGGCATGGGGGTCAAGATGGAGCATTCGGTCTGCATGTTCATCCCCTCGACCTTCAAGCTGTTCGACGAGGATCACCTGCGCGCGGTCATCGAGGCGGCGGGGGTGGACAACACCTTCTTCGGCACCGATCTGGGCCAGACCGGCAACCCGAACCCGGTCGAGGGCATGCGCCAGATGATCGCCATGCTGATCGGGCTGGGCTATTCGGATGCCGATATCCGCAAGATGACCTCGACCATCGGGGCCGAACTGGTCGGGCTTGCGGCATGAGCGGGCTGAAGGCACGGATCAACGCGGGCGAGGCCGTCATCGGCACTTTCGTCAAGACGCCCGCATCCCATGTCATCGAGATCCTGGGCCTTGCCGGGCTGGATTTCGCGGTGCCCGACCAGGAACATGCGCCGCTGGACCTGGGCGCGATGGACCAGCTTGCGCTGGCCTCGCGCGCGGCCGGGCTGCCCCTGGTCGCGCGCTGCTGGGGGCAATCGCCGGCGCGGATCTCGCCGCTGCTGGACCTGGGCTGCGCGGGGGTGATGGTGCCCCATGTCGCGGATCGCGACACGGCGGAAGCCGTCGTGGCCGCGGTCAAGTTCGGCCGGGGGTCGCGCGGCCTGTCGCCGTCGCCGCGCGCCGGGAATTACGGCACCCTCGCCGCCTCTGCCTATACCGCGAAAAGCGACGCCGAAACCGTGGTGATGGTGCAGATCGAGGATAGGGCGGCGCTGGACCGGCTGGACGACATCGCCAGCGTGCCGGACGTCGATGTGCTGTTCGTCGGTCCCGCCGATCTGTCGCAGTCGCTGGGCTGCGGCTTCCCCTCGGCCGAGCTTGACGCGGCGATCATTCGCGTGATCGCGGCTGCCCGGCGCGCGGATGTCGCCGCGGGCCTGTTCGTCGGCGACGAAAGCCAGATCGCCCCCTGGCGCGAACGCGGCGTCAGCGTCTTCGTCTGCGGTTCGGACCAGGGGCTGCTGATGAAGGGCGCGCGCCGGATCATCGAGGCGGGCCGCGCCTGACGCCCGCGCTGACAGGAAAGGATTTTCGCGATGTACAAGGACAAGGATCCCCGTGCGGCCCTGTTCGCCGCGGCCTCGGCGCCGCCCCGCACCGGCCTGATCGCCGAGGAACAGCTGGCCGAGTTCGACAAGACCCCGCCGCAGGAGGATGCCGACGGCCGCAAGGTCTGGTATCAGCGCGGCTGCAATTTCGTGCTGGCCCATGCCGAGGCGCAGCCGGGCGCGGCTTTCGTCCGCGCGGGCCAGCCGGACGAATATGTCGTGCTGCTGCCCGACCATCCCGCGCTGATCGAGGCGAATGGCGAGAGTTGCGAGGTCGCCGCCAATTCCATCGTCTTCGTGCCGCCGGGCGACAGCCGGGTGACGCTGCCCGAAGGGGGCAGGGTGGTCCGGTTGTTCACCGCCGCCGCCGCGGATCTGGTCGCCCTGTGTCCCAATGCCGATGCCTATGCGGCGGGGCGCAGCCATATCCCGCCCTTCGAGCCATGGCCCGAACCCGTCGGGGGCTTCAGGATCCGCGCCTATGACCTGGACGTGAAGCCGCAGGAGGGGCGTTTCGGCCGCATCTTCCGCTGCACGACCTTCATGGTGAACCTGCTCGACGTGCAGAAAGGCCCGCGCGACCCCAGGAAGCTGTCGCCCCATCACCACGACGATTTCGAGCAATGCTCGCTGGCGCTTGCCGGCAGCTTCGTCCATCACCTGCGCTGGCCCTGGACGGTGGATCGCGGCGACTGGCGCCAGGACCGGCATATCGCGGTCGGCTCGCCCTCGTCGCTGGTGATCCCGCCGCCGGTCGTCCACACGACCGAAGCCAGCGGGGCGGGCGACAACGCGCTGGTGGACATCTTCTGTCCGCCGCGGCTGGATTTCTCGATGCAGGACGGCTGGGTGCTGAACGATGCCGACTATCCGGTGATCCCCCGGCGCTGAGGCAGGCGGAGCCGCCGCCTGCAACGGGCGGTCGGTTCGGCGCATCCCTTGGGACGCTGATGGCCGGTTCGGCTTTGCAGGCCTCCAGGCTTGCGCCGGCAGGTCCGCAGCCAAGGTGCCCCGCCACGGCCCATTTCGCGGATCGTCCCCGAGCGGGGCGGCCCCGCACGGCCCGCCGACCCCTATCCTCGGGCTAATCCTCTCCGCGCGCTCCGGTCCGCAGGGGCGCGCGGCTGTATTCGTTGCCGGCCTCGGTCGTCTTGCGCAGCAGCGCGACGAATGCCTCGGCCTCGGCCGGAGTCAGCC
The DNA here is from genome assembly GCF_030234105.1 of Paracoccus sp. SSJ. Lineage (NCBI taxonomy): Bacteria > Pseudomonadati > Pseudomonadota > Alphaproteobacteria > Rhodobacterales > Paracoccaceae > Paracoccus > Paracoccus sp. SSJ. Next base: position 26,572 of record NZ_JASSPE010000026.1, read on the forward strand.
CGGCCAGCGTGCGCTGCTGCACCTCGGCGATGGCGGGGGCAAGCCGGGCCAGCGTTTGCTGCCCCGCCGCGGTCAGTTCCAGCACCCGCGCGCGGCGGTCCTGCGCGCTGATGCCGCGCGACAGCAGCCCCTTGCCCTCCAGCCGGTCCACCACCCCGCCGATGGTGACGCGATCATGCGCGATCAGCCCGGCCAGCGTCGCCTGATCCACCCCCGGATGTTCGGCCAGTGCAGCCAGGGCCGCGTATTGCACCGGCGTCAGGTCCAGCCCCGCCTCGTCCATCCGGGCGGCGAAGATCGCGGTCGAGATCTGGTTCAGGCGCCGGATCAGGTGGCCCGGCAGGTCGTAAAGCGTCGTCATGGCACCGGCTCGCTTGGGTTCGTCGCAGGCTAGGCAAGTGGGCGCATGATGGCAAGCATACTTATCATATTGACTAGTGTGCTTATGATAAGTATGCATCCTATTATGCTCCGATATCCTGTCCGATGATCGGGCGAACCCAGAGGGAGGAAGGAATGCAGTTTCACCTTGACGGCTTTCGGCCCGGCGACCCGACCCATCATCCGGCCGCCACCGCGCAGGACGATCCGGCCGGGAACGGTGCGGACGTGGATGTGCTGATCGTCGGCAGCGGTCCGGCCGGGCTGACGCTGGCGGCGCAACTGGCGATGTTCCCCTCGATCCGCACCCGCATCGTCGAGCAGAAGCCGGGACCGCTGGAACTGGGCCAGGCCGACGGGATCGCCTGCCGCACGATGGAGATGTTCAACGCCTTCGGCTTTGCCGACCGGGTGATGAAGGAAGCCTATTGGGTGAACGAGGTCACCTTCTGGAAGCCACAGGACGGTGATGGCCCGATCATGCGCCACGGCCGTATCCGCGACACCGAGGAGGGGCTTTCGGAATTTCCCCATGTCATCCTGAACCAGGCGCGGGTGCATGACTTCTATCTTGAAGCGATGCGTCACGCTCCGGCCCCGCTGCAACCGGATTACGGCCTGCAACTGGCCGATCTGACCATTCCCGACGATCCCGCGCAGCAGGTCGAGGCACGGCTGCGCCCTGTGGGGGCCGAGGACGATTCCCGCGACCAGATCGTCCGCGCCCGCTATGTCGTCGGCTGCGACGGTGCCCGCAGCCAGGTCCGCCGCCGGATCGGAAGGGACTTGCGCGGCGAGGCGGCGAACCAGGCCTGGGGCGTGATGGACGTTCTGGCCTATACCGACTTTCCCGACATCCGGCTGAAATCCGCGATCCATTCCGCGCATGAAGGCAATATCCTGATCATCCCGCGCGAAGGCGGCTATCTGGTCAGGCTTTACATCGAGCTGGACAAGCTGGCCGAGGATGAGCGCGTCGCCTCGAAGAACATCACCCGGGAAACCCTGATCGCCGCCGCGCAGCGGATCCTGCATCCCTATGTGCTGGAGGTGAAAGAGGTCGCCTGGTGGTCCGTCTATGAAATCGGCCAGCGGCTGACCGACCGCTTCGACGACCTGCCTGCCGATGCCCCCGCCTCGCGCATGCCGCGGGTGTTCATTGCCGGCGACGCCTGCCACACCCACAGTCCCAAGGCGGGGCAGGGCATGAACGTCTCGATGCAGGACAGCTTCAACCTTGGCTGGAAACTGGCGGCGGTGCTGAGCGGACAGGCCGATGCCGGGCTGCTGCGCAGCTATTCGGCCGAGCGGCAGGAGGTCGCGCGGGAACTGATCGACTTCGACCGCGAATTCGCGCGGATGTTCAGCGCCCGCCCCAAGACCGCCGAGGATGACGGCGAGGGCGTCGATCCGGCCGAGTTCCAGCGCTATTTCGTCCAGCATGGCCGTTTCACCGCCGGCACGGCGACGCGTTATCGCCGTTCGGAACTGACCGGCGCGGATACGCATCGGCATCTGGCCACCGGCTTTCCGGTCGGGATGCGCTTCCATTCGGCGCCGGTGGTGCGGCTGGCCGATGCGCGGCCCATGCAACTGGGCCATGTCGCCCAGGCGGACGGGCGCTGGCGGATCTATCTGTTCGCCGACGCGCAGGGGGTGGCGCCCGGCTCGGGGCTGGCGCGGCTTTGCGAGCGGCTGGACCGGGAGGGCTCGGTCCTGCGGCGCCATACCCCCGCGGGCACGGATCCCGAGGCGGTGTTCGACATCCGCGCGGTGTTGCAGCAGCCCCACCAGTCGCTGTCGATGGACGACCTGCCGGGGCTGCTGTGGCCGCGCAAGGGTCGCCACGGGCTGCGCGACTATGAAAAGGCGTTCTGCGCCGATCCGGCCGCGGGCGACATCTTCGATCTGCGCGGCATCGACCGCGAGCGGGGCTGCATGGTGGTGGTGCGCCCCGACCAATATGTCGCCCAGGTCCTGCCGCTGGAGGATGACGCGACGCTGGGCGAATATTTCGCGGGCGTGCTGCGGCTGGCGGGCTAGGTCGCGGTGCGGCGGCCGGCCTTGCCTGCGTCCTGGCCGCGGGTCGGGCCGGCATCTGCCGGTCCCGGCCCTGGTCGCGGCCCGAAGCCGTCGGCGATCACCCGCATCACCGCCTGACGGAACAACAGCTGGGCATTGGTCTCGGGCTGGCTGGCGCGGGTCATCAGCCCGACCGGACCCTGCGTCAGCGTCGTGTCCAGGGGCAGCCGCACCAACCGCCCCTCGGCGATCTCGCGTGCGACGACCCCGGCCGAGATGAACCAAACGGCTTCGCCCTGCCGGGTAAAGACGCGGCCGAAGGCATCCGAGACGGTCTCGATCCGCCGGGCGGGGCGCAGGACGCCATGCGCGATCAGCAGCCGTTCCACGAAAGGGTGGATCGCGGCGGTCTCGGTCGGGTAGATCACCGGGTAATCGCCGATCCGGCGCAGGTCGGGATCGGACAGGATCGGATGGCCCGGCCGGACCACCACCGCAACATCCTCCAGGTAAAGCTGGGTGAAGCTCAGCCCCTGCATGGTTTCGGGCGCACCCAGCCGGCCGATCACCACGTCAAGGTCGTCCGAACGCAGCAATCCCATCAGATGCCCATGCCCGCCATCCGCGATGGACAGCCGCAGATGCGGCGCGGTCTGCTGCAGTTCGGCGACCACCTCGGGCATCAGCCGCGCCAAGACCGAAGGCAGCGCCCCGACCCGCAGGGACAGCCCGGCCGCCTGCACCTCGCCGGAAATTCCCGCCAGCCCCTGCGACAGCGCCGACAGCGCGTTCAGCGCATAGCCGTGGAAGAATTCGCCCTGCGCGGTCAGCGCCACGCCGCGCCGGCTGCGGGTCATCAGCCTTGCGCCGACGATCTCCTCCAGCTCGGCGATGGTGCGCGAAATCGCCGGTTGGGTCAGATACAGCGCCTCGGCCGCACGCTTGAGATTGCCCTGGCGGACGATCTCGACAAAGGCCTGCACATGTCTCAGCCGAATCCTGCGGTCCAATACTTGCCGTTTCTGATAATCGTCAAACCCGATTACTCATTTTACTTGCGGTGCGTGACAGGTCAAGTTCGGCGACAGAGGGAGGACTGTCATGCGCACTCAGGTCGTTATCATCGGTGGCGGGCCGTCGGGGCTGCTTCTGGGCCAGCTTCTGCACCGCAAGGGCATCGAGGCGGTGGTGCTGGAGCGCAAGACGCGGGACTATGTGCTGGGCCGCATCCGGGCCGGCGTGCTGGAGACCGGCCTTGTCCGGCTGATGGAGGAAGCGGGCGTTTCCGACCGGCTGCACCGCGAGGGCTTCGTCCATGACGGCACCCAGATCGCCTGGGACGGCGGCATGTTCCACATCGACTTCAAGCAGCTGACCGGCACGCCGGTGGTGGTCTATGGCCAGACCGAGGTGACGCGCGATCTTTACGACGCGCGCGAGGCCGCAGGCGCGCAGACCATCTTCGAGGTCGAGGACGTGGTGATCCACGATGCCGACGGCGACCGCCCGCATGTGACCTATACCCGTGCCGGGCAAGGCCGCCGCATCGATTGCGATTTCGTTGCCGGCTGCGACGGGTTCCACGGCATCAGCCGGCAGACCATCCCGCTGGACGTCCGGCGCGAATACGAAAAGACCTATCCCTTCGGCTGGCTGGGCATCCTGTCGGAAACGCCCCCGGTCCACGAGGAACTGATCTACGCCAATTCCGACCGCGGCTTTGCCCTGTGCTCCATGCGCAACGCCAACCTGTCGCGCTATTACATCCAATGCGCGCTGTCGGACCATACCAGCGACTGGACCGACGCCGCCTTCTGGGACGAGCTTCGCCGCCGCCTGCCCGAAGACGTGGCCGACCGGCTGGTCACGGGGCCCTCGATCGAGAAATCCATCGCGCCGCTGCGCTCGTTCGTGACCGAGCCGATGCGCTGGGGCCGGCTGTTCCTGTGCGGCGACGCCGCCCATATCGTGCCGCCGACCGGCGCCAAGGGGCTGAACACGGCGGCCAGCGACGTGCAATACCTGTATAACGGGCTGGTGCAATATTACCGGGACAAGGACAGCGAGGGCATCGACCGCTATTCCGAAAAGGCGCTGCTGCGCGTGTGGAAGGCCGAACGCTTCAGCTGGTGGTTCAGCGGCCTGCTGCACCGCTATCCCCACCAGAGCCCGTTCGACCTGAAGATGCAAAAGGCCGATATCGCCTTCCTGCGCGACAACGAATCGCAGCAGCGCGCATTCGCCGAAAACTATGTGGGGTTGCCTTACTGATGCGGACGATCATGGCAAACGGCGCGGATCTGCATGTCGCGGTGTCGGGACCGGAAACCGGGCCGGCGGTGGTCTTTGCGAATTCGCTGGGCACCGACCTGCGGGTCTGGGACGGGCTGATCCCGCATCTGGCGCCGGGCCTGCGGCTGGTGCGCTATGACAAGCGCGGCCACGGGCTGTCCCAGGAAACGCCCGGCCCCTACGGCATCGAGATGCTGGCCGACGACGCCGCGGCGCTGATCTCGGCGCTGGGCCTGGGGCGGGTGGTCTTCGTGGGCCTGTCCATCGGCGGGCTGATCGGCCTGTCGCTGGCCGCCCGCCATCCGGGCCTGCTGGCGGGGCTGGTGGTGTCGAACTCGGCCGCCAGGATCGGCGATGCGGCGATGTGGAACGCCCGGATCCAGGCGATCCGCGACGAGGGGCTGGCCAGTATCGCGGCGCCGACGATGGAGCGCTGGTTCTCGCCCGCCTTCCGGGCCAAGGGGCTCGACGCGCCCTGGCGCCGGATGCTCGCCCGACAGCCGCAGGGGGGGTATGTCGCCTGCTGCCAGGCCATTGCCGGGGCCGACCTGACCGATGCGGCCCGTGCGCTGGACCTGCCGGTGCAGGTGATCGCGGGCGGGCTGGACGGCTCGACCCCGCCGGATCTGGTGCAGGCCACCGCCGCGCTGATCCCCGGCGCGCGCTTCGACCTGATCGCGGATGCCGCGCATATTCCCTGCGTGGAGGCGCCCGCCGCCCATGCGGCCATCCTCAACCGTTTTTTCAAGGACATCGGCCATGTCTGATTGCCCCGTCCCCGACCATGGCGTCCCCGACCGCCATGCGACCGGCATGAAAACCCGCCGCGAGGTGCTGGGTGATACGCATGTGGACCGGGCTGAGGAGCAGACCTCGGATCTCGACCGGCCGTTCCAGGACCTGATCACGATATCCGCCTGGGGCACGGTCTGGGCCTCGGACGGCATCAGCCGGCGCGAGCGTTCCATGCTGACGCTGGCGCTGCTGGCGGCGACCGGCAACTGGGAGGAGATCCCCATGCATATCCGCGCCACCGCCCGCACCGGAGCCAGCCGGCGCGACGTCGTCGAGGCGTTCCAGCATGTCGCCATCTATTGCGGCGTGCCCAGGGCGAACCACGCGCTGAAACTGGCCAAGCAGACCTTTGCCGAGATGGAAGAGGAGGAGAGCCGATGACCCCCGCCGAGTATTACCAGCGCGACCGGCGCATCCACCCGCCGGCTTTGACGCCGGATTACAAGACCTCGGTCGCGCGCAGCCCGCGCTTCAGCCTGATCAGCCTGCAAGGCTCGATGTCGGAGATCACCGGCCCGACCTTCGGCCATGGCGACATCAGCCCGATCGACAACGACCTGATCAAGAACTACGCCAAGGACGGCGACCCCATCGGGGAACGCATCATCGTCCATGGCCGCGTGCTGGACGAAAACGCCCGGCCCGTGCCCGACACGCTGGTCGAGGTGTGGCAGGCCAATGCCGGCGGCCGCTATCGCCACAAGAAGGACAACTACCTGGCCCCCATCGACCCCAATTTCGGCGGCTGCGGGCGCACCATCACCGATGCGGACGGCTATTACTTCTTTCGCACCATCAAGCCCGGCGCCTATCCCTGGCGCAACTGGGTCAACAACTGGCGGCCGGCGCATATCCATGTCTCGGTCTTCGGCCATGCCTTCTGCCAGCGGCTGATCACCCAGCTTTACTTCGAGGGCGACCCGCTGATCCCGATCTGCCCCATCGTGCAGACCATCCCGGACCCCGAGGCCGTCGACCGCCTGACCGCGAAGCTGGACATGAACGCCACGGTGCCGCTGGACAGCATCGCCTATCGTTTCGACATCGTGCTGCGCGGGCGCCGCTCGACCATGTTCGAGAACCGGCTGGAGGGGAACTGATGAAGGCTGTCGATGCACGGGCCAACCGCCCGCAATACCTGTCGGAAACCGCGTCGCAGACCGCCGGCCCCTATGTCCATATCGGGCTGGCGCCGGGGGCGGCGGGCTTTCGGATCTTCGACCGCGAACTGGGCTGGGACATCGCCGGGCCCAATGCCGCGGGCGAACGCATCCGGGTCGAGGGCGTGGTGATCGACGGCACCGGCAGCCCGGTCAAGGACGTGCTGATCGAGGTCTGGCAGGCCAATGCCGCCGGCATCTATGCCCATCCCGAGGCGGGCGGCGAGGTCGAGGAGGGCTTTCGCGGCTGGGGCAGGGTCATCACCGATTTCGAGACCGGCGAATGGGGCTTTGACACCGTCAAGCCGGGCCCGGTCAGGGCACGGGCCCGCATGGAATCGGGCGTCAGCCAGCGGGTGCGCGACAGCCATCCCGACTGGCAGGGCCGCGCGCAGGAGGACGCGGCCCCGATGGCGCCGCACCTGAACCTGTGGATCGTTGCCCGGGGCATCAATATCGGCCTGAACACCCGCATGTATTTCGACGACGAGGCTCCGGCCAACGCCACCGATCCGGTGCTGAACCTGATCGAATGGGAACGCCGCCGGGCCACGCTGATCGCGAAACGCACCATGCGCGACGGTCTCCCGGTCTATCGCTTCGACATTCGCCTGCAGGGCGAGGACGAGACGGTGTTCTTCGATGTCTGACCCGGCCGGCAAACCCTGCATCATCTGCGTCGCCATCACCGGCAGCCTGCCGACCAAGGAAAACAACCCGGCGGTGCCGATCACCTTGGCCGAACAGGTCGAATCGACGCATGAGGCGTTCGAGGCCGGCGCCTCGATCGCCCATTGCCATGTCCGCGACGACGAGGGGCGCCCGACCAGCGACCCGGACCGCTTCGCCGCACTGAAGGAAGGGCTGGAGAGGCATTGCCCCGGCATGATCGTCCAGCTTTCGACCGGCGGGCGGTCGGGGGCGGGGCAGGCGCGGGGGGCCATGCTGCCGCTCTGTCCCGACATGGCGTCCTTGTCCGTGGGGTCCAACAACTTCCCGACGCGGGTCTATGAAAACCCGCCGGACCTGGTGGACTGGCTGGCCGCCGAGATGCTGAAATACGACATCAAGCCGGAAATCGAGGCGTTCGACCTGTCCCATATCCTGCAAGCGAAAAGGATGGCCGGGGACGGGCGCCTGGCCGGCACCCCCTATGTGCAATTCGTGATGGGGGTCAGGAACGCCATGCCCGCCGACCGCGACGTCTTCGACTATTACATCCACACGGTCAGGCGGCTCTTCGGCGAGGACGCGCCCTGGTGCGCGGCCGGGATCGGGCCGAGCCAGATCGTGCTGAACGAATGGGCGATCTCCTCGGGCGGGCACGCACGCACCGGGCTCGAGGACAACGTGCGGCTGGACCGGGACCGGCTGGCGCCCTCGAATGCCGCGCTGGTCGGCCGTGCGGTCGAACTGTGCGAGAAATACGAACGCCCCGTCGCGACATGGCGGCAGGCGCGGCAGATCCTTGGGTTGCGGATGGTCTGATGGCGGTGGGCACCTTGTTCGGACAGCTTTACGGCGACGGCGAGATGGCGGCGATCCTGTCGGATCGCTCGGCCATCCTGGCCATGCTGCGGGTCGAGGTCGCATTGGCCCGCGCGCAGGCCGATCTGGGGGCGATCCCGGCGGCGGCCGCCGAGGTGATCGCCAAGGCGGCGGAGGCACTGGATCCCGACCCGGCGGAACTGGCCGCGGCGGTGGCCCGGGCCGGCATTACCGCGCAGCCGGTCATCGCGGCGCTGAAATCCGCGGCGGGCGAGGCCGGGGCGTTCGCCCATTACGGCGCAACCTCGCAGGACATCGTGGACACGGCGCTGGCGCTGCAACTGGTGGCGGCGCTGGACCTGTTGGGCGGGCGGCTGGACCGACTGGCGGCGCTGCTGGTGCAGAAGGCCGCCGATCATGCCGACCTGCCGATCCCGGCGCGCACCCGCCACCAGATCGCCGCACCGACCACGCTGGGCGCCAAGATCGCGGTCTGGCACGGGATGGCGGCGCGCAACCGGCAACGGCTGGACGAGTTGCGGCCGCGGCTGCTGCTGGTCTCGCTGCACGGTGCGGCGGGGACCGAGGCGGCGCTGGCCGGCCACGGCCCGGCGCTGCGCGCCTCGATGGCGGCGGCGCTGGGGCTGGGGGTGCCGGCGGGGCCCTGGCACGCGGCCCGCGACGGCATCGCGGAACTGGCGGGATGGCTGTCGCTGGTCACGGGCGCGCTTGGCAAGATGGGCCTTGACCTGGTGCAGCTTGGCCAAAGCGAAATCGCCGAGGTTGCGGCCGGGGCAGGGGGCGGCTCGTCCACCATGCCGCAAAAGCAGAACCCCGTCGCGGCCGAGGCGCTGGCGACGCTGGCGCGGCTGAATGCCGGCGATCTGGCGGGGATGCATCAGGCGCTGGTCCACGCGCAGGAACGCGACGGCATCGCGCTGGGGCTGGAATGGAACCTGCTGCCGGGAATGCTGGAACGCTCGGCCGCGGCGCTGCGGATCGCTTGCGATCTGGCCGGAACGCTGGTTCCCCGGCCCGACCGTATCGCCGCCACATTCGCCGCCGACCGCGGACGGATGGCGGCCGAGGCCGCAGGCTTTCTGCTGGCCCAGACCCTGCCTCGCGCCGAGGCGCTGCGGATCGTGGCACAGGCGCTGGCGCAGGTCGCCGGGGGCGAGGCGCCCACGCTGGCCGATGCGCTGGCGCGGCTTGCGCCCGGCCGGGACTGGGCCGAGGCGCTGCGGCCCGAAAACCTGACCGGCGCCGCGCCAGACCAGGCGCGCGCCGCACGACCGATCTGAACAACGCAACGGGAGGAAACCATGAAAACCCTGATCCTGTCGGCCATCGCCTCGCTTTCGCTGGGCGGCGCGGCCTTTGCCGCCGATGTGACGCTGCGCGTCCATCACTTCCTGTCGGCCGATGCGCCGCTGCAAACCGAGATCCTGATCCCCTGGGAAAAGGCCGTCGAGGAACAGTCGGGCGGCCGCATCGACGTGCAACTGTTCCCCTCGATGCAATTGGGAGGCAAGCCGCCGCAGCTGTTCGACCAGGCCCGCGACGGCATCGTGGACATTTCCTGGACGCTGCTGGGCTACACGCCCGGCCGCTTCCCCGTGGCCGAGGTGTTCGAGCTGCCCTTCATGTCCGGCACCGCCGTCCAGACCACCGCCGCGCTGCAAGAGTTCCAGGCGAAATACCTGGGCGACGAGATGGGGCAGGTGAAGCCGCTCTTGCTGCATGCCCCGGCGGGCTACAAGTTCCACATGCGCAGCGGCCCGATCACCTCGCTGGCCGACCTCAAGGGCAAGAAGATCCGCGCCCCCTCGCGTGCGATGACCGATGCGCTGAACGCGCTGGGCGCCACTGCGGTGGGCATGCCGGTGCCCGAGGTCGCTCAGGCCCTGACCACCGGCGTGATCGACGGCGCCCAGATCCCGTGGGAGGTCGTGGGCTCGCTGCGGGTCAACGAGATCACCAACGCCCATAGCGAAATCGGGGTCGAGAACGGCGGCGTTTCCACCGCGGTCATGGCGCTGGTGATGAACCGGGCGAAATACGACAGCCTGCCCGACGACCTGAAAAAGGTGATCGACGACAATTCCGGTGCCAACCTGGCGGTGCTGGCCGGCGAGGCCCTGGACCGGGTCGAGGCCGAGGAACGGCAGAAAGCCCTGGACGCTGGCGCGCAGATCAACGTGATCCCGGCCGAGCAGATGGAGGAATGGCGCAGCGCGGTGCAGCCGGTGGTGGACGGCTGGGTCAAGGCCATGGACGGCCGCGGCCTGGACGGACAGGCGATGCTGGACGACGCGCGCGCCATGCTGGCCGCGGCCGGCGTCGAGTAAGGGGAGGCGAGGGCGACATGACCGAAGCCGAACCCCTGACCGAACAGCCCCATCCGGTGCCGGTGCCCGGCTGGCTGGTCGCCCTCTGCCGCTGGTTTGCCGCCATCGGGGGCGTGGCGCTGCTGGCGATGATGCTGATGACCGTGGCCAGCGTCGGGCTGCGATCCGTCCTGGGCTGGCCGATCCCCGGCGATTTCGAGCTGGTCGAGGTTCTTTCGGCCATCACCATCTTCTGCTTCCTGCCCTGGTGCCAGGTCATAGGCGGCAACGTGCTGGTCGATTTCTTCACCATGAAGGCCGGCCCGCGCACCAACCACGCGCTGGAGGCGCTGGGCGACCTGGTCTACCTGGCGATCGGGGTGCTGCTGACCTGGCGGCTGTGGCACGGGGCGGTGGATTTCTACAGTTATGGGGAACAGACCATGGTGCTGCGCATCCCGATCTGGTGGAGCTTCATCATCGCCATGCCGGCGATGGCGCTGCTGATCGTGACGACCTTCTTTACCCTGATCGGCCATGTCGGAAAGGCGCGCGCATGACCGGGATCGCCGCCGGGCTGACGGGTTTCGGGGTATTGCTGGCGCTGATGGCCATCCGCATCCCCATCGCGGTCGCGATGCTTGCGACGGGCATCGTGGGATACGGGCTGGTCAGCGGGTGGATGCCGCTGCTCGCCTTTCTCAAGACCAATACCTATTACCAGTTCTCCACCTATTCGCTGTCGGTGATCCCGCTTTTCGTGCTGATGGGCGAATTCGCCACCCATGCGGGGATGAGCCGGGCGCTTTACCGTGCCGCCGCGGCCTTCATGGGGCATCTGCGCGGCGGGCTGGCCATGGCCTCGATCGGGGGTTGCGCGGCCTTCGGGGCGATCTGCGGGTCGTCCCTGGCGACGGCGGCGACCATGGGCCAGGTCGCCCTGCCCGAGATGAAGCGCTATAACTACTCGGGCGCGCTGGCCACCGGCTCGCTGGCCGCGGGCGGCACGATGGGCATCCTGATCCCGCCCTCGGTGATCCTGGTGCTTTACGCGCTGATGACCGAACAAAGCATCGCCAAGATGTTCGTCGCGGCCATGGTGCCCGGCGTGATCGCGGCGCTGGGCTACATGCTGGCAGTCGCCATCTTCGTGCGCCGCCGCCCCGAGGCCGGCCCGGCCGGGCCCCGCGCCAGCTGGTCCGAGCGGTTGGCGTCGCTGAAGGAAACCTGGTCGATCATCCTGATCTTCGCGCTGGTGATCGTCGGCATGTATCGCGGCTGGTTCACGCCAACCGAGGCCGCAGCGGTCGGCGCCTTCGGTGCCTTCGTGCTGGCGGTTCTGCATGGCGGGCTGCGGCTGAAGGGGCTGATCGATTGCCTGCAGGGCACGGCGCGGACCTCGGCCATGATCTTCCTGATCATGCTGGGGGCCGAGATGTTCAACGCCTTCCTTTCGGCCACGCAGACGCCGATGCTTGCCTCGCAGATGATCGTCGAGGCGGGGCTGTCGCCGATGATGGTGCTGGTCGCCATCCTGCTTTTGTATCTGGCGATGGGCTGCGTGATGGATTCCATGTCCATGCTGCTGCTGACCATCCCGATCTTTTATCCGATCATCGCCGGGCTGGATTTCGGCATGGGCCGCGAGGATACGCTGATCTGGTTCGGCATCCTGGCGGTCGTCGTGGTCGAGGTCGGGTTGATCACCCCTCCGGTCGGGATGAACGTCTTCGTCATCAACGCCATGGCCAAGGACGTGCCGATGTGGGAAAGCTTCAAGGGGGTCATGCCCTTCCTGATCTCGGACCTGCTGCGGATCGTGCTGCTGGTCGCCTTTCCGGCGATCACCCTGGGACTGGTGCGGGCGCTGGGATAGGCGCCCGCCCTGGCCGGCTGGGCCACAGCCGGCCATATGCATCATAGCGTGGTGACCAGCGCGGGGATCTGACGCTCGAAGAAATCCGAGAACGCGGCGATCCTGGGCGGCAGCTTCTGGTAGGGCGGATAATAGAGCGTCAGCCAGATCTGCGGCGGCGTCCAGTCGGGCAGGATCTGCACCAGCCGCCCGCTGCGCAGGTATTGCGCCAGGATGAAGACCGGCAGCAGCACCACGCCCGCGCCATCGGCCGCCATATGCGCCAGCAGATCGCCGTTATTCGCGCTGATGGACCGCCCCGCCGCGATGGTGACCGAGGCATTCCCGTCCGAGAGCTGCCAGTTTTCCCGGTGACTGTCCGCGCTGTAGGCCAGGCAATCGCCGGGCGACAACTCGTTGGGATGCTTGACCTCGGCATGCGGCGTGCCCGGCGCCGCGACCAGCAGGCGCTTGACCGGGCAGATCTTGCGCCAGATCGTGAACTTGTCCGAAGGCGCGGCGGAGATGCGGATCGCCAGGTCGAAATCCTCCTCGACCATGTCGAGGAAACGGTCGGTCAGCCGGATCTCCACGTCGATCCTGGGATAAAGGTCGCGAAAGCCGCACAGGATCTGCGGCAGCACCCGTTGCCCCAGCGACATCGGCGCATTGATGCGCAGCCGGCCCTCGTCGGCCTTGTGTGCATTGGCCATTTCCGTGCGCGCGGCCTCCAGCGCCTCGACGGCCTGTTCGATGCGCGAGGCGAAGATCGCCCCGTCCCCCGTTAGCGAGACCTGCCGCGTCGTGCGCACGAAAAGCTGCACGCCCAGCATGTCCTCGAGTGCCGCGATGGTGCGCGTGACCGAGGCCGGGGTCATGTCCAGTTCCCGCGCGACCTGTGCGAAGTTCCGCTTTTCCGCGGCCAGCAGAAAGGTCTTCAGGGCTTTGAGCTGTGAACCGGCGTGCAAAATTGACCCCGTAACGGGGTAATCGGCTTCCAAAAATGACCCCCCTTACGCTGATGGTCATGATGCCTCCGAGGCTATCGGGGGGCACAGTGTGGGATGCTGGTTGTGGA
>NZ_JASSPE010000027.1:0-38520 GCF_030234105.1 Paracoccus sp. SSJ
GAAGCTGACACTCTCATCATCGGTTGCCCTAGAGAGCCGATATACAAGCTTCCTAGTCGAAAAACGACCAGACCGCCCACATATCCCTTCAAATATACAGCAATGTCAAAAAGCAGAGGAAAGAAAACAACCCAAACATCGCCACTCTTATGGCGAAGTCCAAGCCATTGCTTCCCAGAATTTTCGAGCGACCCGCGCTTCAGCGCCAACCGTCCGACCCGCTGCAGCGCCTCGCCGCGTCGGTGAAGCGGTATCTAGGGGCTGGGCGCCGGGCTTGCAAGCGGAAAAATGCGCGTCATCGGAAGAAAAATCCCAAGCCAATGATTTTCTGTCATTTTTCTGTCGCAGATTCCGGCAGATAATTCCGCCTTCGCCCAGGCAAGGCGCAGTTCGCGAACCGGACCCGGCAGCAGATTCGTCCCAAGGCGCACGATTCCCTGCCATCCGCCCTGAAACAGGCTGCGAGTCGGTTGCCGAAATGCAAAACGCGGCCCCGAGGGGCCGCGCCGGATAGATGCGAAATCGCCGAAAAGCTTAGCGCTTCGAGAACTGGAACGAGCGGCGGGCCTTGGCCTTGCCGTATTTCTTCCGTTCGACCACGCGCGAATCGCGGGTCAGGAAGCCGGCCGCCTTCAGCGCCGGGCGCAGGCTGGGCTCGTGCAGTTGCAGCGCCTTCGAGATGCCGTGCTTGACCGCACCCGCCTGGCCCGACAGGCCGCCGCCGGCGACGGTGGCGTAGACGTCATACTGGCCCGTGACGCCGGCCACTTCGAAAGGCTGGCGCAGGATCATCTGCAGCACCGGACGGGCGAAATATTCCGCGATATCCTTGCCGTTCACGACCACCTTGCCCGAACCCGGCTTGACCCAGACGCGGGCGACCGCGTCCTTGCGCTTGCCGGTGGCATAGGAACGGCCCAGCGAATCGCGCTGCGCCTCACGAACCGGGGCGGCGGCCGGGGCAGCCGTCGCGACCGATTTCAGATCGTCGAGGGTTTTGATGTCTTCGGCCATGGCTTACGCGCTCCGGGTATTCTTGGCGTTCATGGACTTGACGTCCAGCACTTCGGGCTGTTGCGCCTCGTGCGGGTGCTCGGCACCGGCATAGACGCGCAGGTTGGTCATCTGCTGCTTGCCCAGCTTGTTGCGCGAGATCATGCGCTCGACGGCCTTGATCACCACGCGCTCGGGATGCGCGCCTTCCAGGACCTGGCGTGCGGTGCGGTGCTTGATGCCGCCCGGGTGGCCGGTGTGCCAGTAGTATTTCTTGGCGTCGCGCTTGTCGCCGGTCATCTGCACCTTGTCGGCGTTGATGATGATGACATTGTCGCCCATGTCCATGTGCGGGGTGAAGGTCGGCTTGTGCTTGCCACGCAGGCGCATCGCCACGATCGAGGCAAGACGGCCCAGAACAACGCCCTCGGCGTCGATCAGGATCCACTTCTTCTCGATCTCCGCCGGTTTCGCGGTATAGGTTTTCATCTGTCGGTCCCTTTGGGGGCTGTAATTCGAGATGGAGGTGTATCGGAAAAAGCCGCGTGCAGGTCAAGTGCGCATTGCGCCAATTTTCGCAGCAATATCAATTATCTGCAAAATAGGTATTATGATACCCCACTGCAAACCCTGCCGGGATCAGCGTTTCGGCGGAATCGAATAGGTCATCGAGCAGCGCGCCACCGGCTCTTCGGCGCCTTCGGAACGGATCAGCACCTCGCCCACGGCCAGGATGCGGCCCAGCTTCAGGATGCGGCATTCGGCCAGAAGGTCGCGCCCGGCCTCGGGCTTGCGCATGAAGTCGATCGAGGCATTGGTGGTCACCGCCAGCGCCACCTCGCCGATCCGGGCCAGGATGGCCAGGTAGATCGTGACGTCGGCCAGCGCGAACATGGCCGGACCGCTGACCGTGCCGCCCGGGCGCAGGTGCTGGTCGTCCACCGCCAGCCGCGCGGTCAGCCGCGCCTCGTCCAGCGATTCCACCCGGACCTGTCCAGCGATCTGCGGAAAGACCCGGTCCAGAAACTCGTTCAGCGCCTCGCGGCCCATTGCCAATGCCATGCTTCCCCCCTGCCGGAACGGCGGCTAGACTGCCCGGCAAAGCCCGGGAAAGACAAGCCTCGCCGTGGCGTCAGGAGGAATCGCATGAAGGACGGAAACCCCGAACCGCTGGTGCTGCGCAAGGATGACGGTCCTGTCGCAAGGCTGATCCTGAACAGCCCGATGAACTACAACGCGCTGTCCACCGCGATGATCGATACGCTCTCAGATGCGCTGGACGAGATCGGGGCGGATGACGGCGTCCGGGTCGTGGTTCTGGCCGCGCGCGGCAAGGCGTTCTGCGCCGGCCACGACCTGCGCGAGATGCAGGGCGCGCGCAATGACGAGGACGACGGCCGCGCCGCCTATGCGCGGCTGTTCTCGCGCTGCGCCGCGATGATGCAGAAGCTGCCCGCCCTGCCCCAGCCGGTCATCGCCGAGGTGCAGGGCATTGCCACCGCCGCGGGCTGCCAGTTGGTCGCAAGCTGCGACATGGCCGTGGCGGCCGAGGGCGTGCGCTTCGGCGTGAACGGGGTGAATATCGGGCTGTTCTGCTCGACGCCGATGGTGGCGCTGACCCGCGCCATTCCGCCGCGCGCCGCCTTCGAACTGCTGGTGACGGGCGAGTTCATGGACGCCGCCCGGGCGCGCGAGCTGGGCCTGGTCAACCGCGTCGCCCCGCCCGAGGCGCTGGAGGCCGAGACGATGGCGCTGGCCCGCAGCATCGCCGCCAAGCTGCCCGCCGCCGTGCGCATGGGCAAGCGTGCTTTCCACGCGCAGCGCAACCTGGGCCTTGCGGACGCCTATGCGACGGCGGGCGCGGTGATCTGCGAGAACCTGCTGCTGCCCGACACGGCCGAGGGCATCCAGGCATTCCTGGAAAAGCGTCCGCCGAACTGGGATTAACCCAGCGCGGCCAGCCAGGGAAAGGTCTCCAGCAGCCAATAGGCGAAGGCCGGAAACGCGCCGGTCAGCAGCGCCGCGCCGACCACGACCAGCAGGCCGCCCATGACGCGCTCGATCAGCTTCAGATGCGGCTTGATGCGGTTCATCAGGCCGATGGCGCGGTTGATGAAGATGGCCGACAGCAGGAAGGGGATGCCCAGCCCCAGCGCATAGACCGCCAGCAGCGCCGTGCCCTTGCCCATCGCGCCGCCGGTCGCGGCCAGGGACAGGATCATGCCGAGCTGCGGCCCGATGCAGGGCGTCCAGCCAAAGGCGAAGGCCAGGCCCAGGACATAGGCCCCCAGCGCGCTGCCGCCCCGCTCCTGCGCGTCGATGCGCGCCTCGGCATCCAGAAAGGGGATGCGGATGATATGCAGGAAATGCAGGCCCAGCAGGATCACCACCACGCCCGCGCCGCGCGCCAGCAGGTCCTGCCATTGCAGGAACATCCGCCCGAAGGCCGAGGCCGCCATGCCCATCAGCAGGAATACCGTGGACAGGCCCATGACGAAGAACAGCGCCGGAACCACGGCGCTGCGCTCGCCCGATTTCAGCCCGCCGACCCCCACCCCGGTCATGTAGGCCAGATAGGGCGGCACGATCGGCAGCACGCAGGGCGACAGAAAGGACAGGATCCCGGCCAGCAGCGCGACCGTCGCGGCGGGCAGGAAGGCGGCATCTGCAAGCTCGATTCCCAACATGTCGGGCACCTTGGCGCAAGGAAAGGGCGCGGGAAAGCCCCGCGCCCGTCACTCTTTCGTGGAAGGCTGCGACAGATCAGCCCAGGGACCACCAGCCGCGGCGCTTGGGACGCGCGGGTTCCTCGTTCGCCGCCGCGGGCTCCGGCACCCGGACTGCGGCGGGCAAGGCCTCGGGCTCCGGCGCAGGCGCGGGCTCCGCGGCCGTCTCGGCCTCGGACTGGGGCGCAACGGCCTCGGCTTCGGCGGCTTCGCCGGCCGGCACGGTCTCCGCAGCCTCGTCGGCAGGCGGCACATCCGCAGCAGCGGCCTCCGGTTCCGGCTCGACGGCGGGTTCGACCGCTTCGGCAGGTTGCTCGACCTCCGAAGCCTCGGCTGCCGGCGCCGCCTCGGCAACAGGCTGTGGCGCGTCCGCGGCGGTCTCGGCCGGTTCTCCGGGCTGGGCGCCCTCGGCAGGCCCCGCCTCCGCCACGGCTTCGGCCGGCTCATCCGCCTTGCGGCGGCGCGTGCGGGTGCGGCGGCGCGGCTTTTCGGCCTCCTCCGCCACCGGCTCGGGCGCGCTCTCGACCGCCTCCAGGATCACCTCGACCTCGGCAGGCTGCTCGGCCTCCTCGGTTTCCAAGGCCACCTCATCGGCATCGTCCCCGGCATGAGGCGCTTCGTCCTCGCCATTCTTGCCGCCCCGGCGACGACGACGGCGACGGCGGCGCTTGCTGCCATTCTCGCCATCCCCGCTCTCGGCGCGATCCTCCTCGACCGGCTCGTCGGCGATCTCTTCGACCTCTTCCTCGGCCGGCTCCTCGTCGTCGATCTGCGCCATAAGGCGGGCATCGACCGAAACCACGGGCGAAACCACCTCGGGCACGTTGCGGGTCGCGGTCTTGAACTTCTCGATGGCGTAATCGGGCGAGATCAGCGCCGGATCGGCCTCGACCCGGACCGAAAGCCCATAGCGTGCCTCGATATTGGCGATGTGCTCGCGCTTGGCGTTCATCAGGAAGTTGGCCACCGCGACCGGCGCCTTGACCAGAACCTCGCGCGAACGCTTGCGGGTGCCCTCTTCCTCGATGGCGCGCAGGATGGTCAGCGCCAGGCTGTCGTCGCTGCGGATCAGCCCGGTGCCATGGCAATGCGGGCAGGGCTGCGTGGTCGATTCCAGCATGCCCGGCCGCAGCCGCTGGCGCGACATCTCCATCAGGCCGAAGCCCGAGATGCGGCCGACCTGGATCCGCGCCCGGTCGGTCTTGAGCTTGTCCTTGAAGCGCTTCTCGACGGCGGCGTTGTTCTTGCGCTCCTCCATGTCGATGAAGTCGATGACGATCAGCCCGGCCAGGTCGCGCAGCCGCAGCTGGCGCGCGATCTCCTCGGCCGCTTCCAGGTTGGTCTTGAGCGCGGTGTCCTCGATCGAGCCTTCCTTGGTGGCCCGGCCCGAGTTCACGTCGATGGCGACCAGCGCCTCGGTCACGCCGATGACGATATAGCCGCCGGATTTCAGCTGCACGACCGGGTTGAACATGCCGCCAAGATAGCTTTCCACCTGATAGCGCGCGTAAAGCGGCATCGCGTCGGTGTAGTGCTTCACGTTCTTGGCGTGGGACGGCATGATCATCTTCATGAAGTCCTTGGCCGTGCGATAGCCGCGCTCGCCCTCGACCAGGACCTCGTCGATCTCCTTGCTGTAGAGATCGCGGATCGTGCGCTTGATCAGGTCGCCTTCCTCATAGATCGGCGCCGGGGCGATGGACTTGAAGGTCAGATCGCGGATCTGCTCCCACAGCCGCATCAGGTATTCGTAGTCGCGGCGGATCTCGGTGCGGGTGCGCTGGCTGCCGGCGGTGCGGATGATCAGCCCGGCGCCTTCCGGCACCTCCAGCTCGCTGGCGATCTCCTTCAGCTTCTTGCGGTCGGCGGCGTTGGTGATCTTGCGGGAAATCCCGCCGCCGCGCGCCGTGTTCGGCATCAGCACGCAATAGCGGCCGGCCAGCGACAGATAGGTGGTCAGCGCGGCGCCCTTGTTGCCGCGTTCCTCCTTGACGACCTGGACCAGCATGATCTGCCGGACCTTGATCACCTCCTGGATCTTGTAGCGGCGGGCGCGCGGCTTCTTGGGGGCCGAGATCTCCTCGGCCATGTCCTCCTCGGCGACGGATTCGATGCCGTCGTCCTCGGCGGCTTCCTCGGCCGGGGCATCCTCGGCGCTGTCCGCAACCGCCGCCGGCGCCGCGGCTTCGGCCGTATCAGCGGCAAGCGGGGCGTCCAGCGGCGCGGCATCGCCCTCCGAGGGGTCCACCACGGTCATCCCGGCGATCTCGTCCGAGACCAGGACGGCATCGCCGCTTTCGGCGGCGGCGGCCTTGGCCGGCTTGCGGCGGCGCGGGTTGCGCTTGGGCTTCTCGCCTTCGTCGGCCTCGGCCGCGGCGGCCTGGCGCTCCTCTTCCAGCAGCGCCTTACGGTCGGCGGCGGGGATCTGGTAGTAATCGGGGTGGATCTCGGCAAAGGCCAGGAAGCCATGGCGGTTGCCGCCGTAATCCACGAAAGCGGCCTGGAGCGAGGGTTCGACCCGCGTTACCTTGGCCAGATAGATGTTGCCAGCAAGCTGCCGCTTGTTGACCGTCTCGAAATCAAATTCCTCGACCTTGGTTCCATCGACCACGACAACCCGAGTCTCCTCGGAATGCGTGGCGTCGATCAGCATTTTCTTTGACATGTTTCCGTCTTTCGGGCAGCCGAGCCGGCCCGCAGATTAGCGGGGGCAAGGTCCGGCTGCCGCATGAGAGGACATCGAAGGCCGCACCGCCAACAGCAATCGCGGCGGTCGGGCTTTTGCCCTGCCACCGTGCCCGATCAAGCTGCGCTGCGCGATCCATCGCGTCTGTTTACCTTTCTTGGCCCGTCCCGCTTGCGCGATCCGGGCGGCGATCTACGGTCGCCCAGAGGCCCCTTGGGGCATGGGCAGGATTTTCCGCGCGTGGCACCACCGGCACTTTTCAGGTGTCGCGGCTGGCTGGCGCGCTGCGAAACTGGCGAGGTCGAGCAACCATGAGTTGTGGCGCCCACCCTACTCGGGCAAGATAGCGGGGAAGGGCGCGCCGTTACAATCTGTTTTTAGTCAGAGAGCCGGGATTTGCCGACCCGGGGCGCCGCCTGCCCCGACCGCCTACAGGTAATCGCTGCGGCTCAGCCCGTATTTCGCCATCTTCTCGTTCAGCGTCCGGCGCGGCAGGCAAAGCTCGTCCATGACCGCGGCGATGCTGCCCTTGTGGCGGCGCATCGTATTGTCGATCAACATCTTTTCGAAGCTTTCGACATATTCCTTGAGCGGCTTGCCCTCGGTCGTCGTCGCCTCCTGCGTATCCTCGCCATCCGCCATCAGCAGCGAGGTGATCGAACCCGAGCCGCGACGGTTCTGCAGCACGGCCCGCTCGGCCACGTTGATGAGCTGGCGCACATTGCCCGGCCAGGGCGCCTGCAACAGCTGCGCCGCCTCCTGCGCCGTCACCTGCGGCGGCTCGCAGCCGTATTCCTCGGCGAATTGCTCGGTCATGCGGGTGAAAAGCGTCAGGATATCCTCGCCGCGCGAGCGCAGCGGCGGCAGGGTGATCTTCAGCGCGGTCAGGCGATAGAACAGGTCGGGACGCAGCGAATCCTCGGCCCGGCGCCCTTCGCCGCGGGCGTTGGAAATGGCGATGATCCGGGTCTCGGCCGGGCTGCCCTGCTCGGCGATGAAGGCCAGGAGCCGCGCCTGCAAGGCATCGGACAGCGCCTCGATATCCTCAAGGCAAAGCGTGCCGCCGCGGGCTTCCTCGACCGCGGGCAGCCCGTTCTCGACCGGGCCGAACAGCTTGGCCGACAGCACCTCGTCGTTATAGGCGGCGCAGGATATCGGCACGAACTTCTTCGAGGCGCGCGGCCCCACGGCATGCAGCGCGTGCGCCACCAGCGTCTTGCCGGTGCCGGTCTCGCCGTCGATCAGCACATGGCCGTCGGCCTGGCCCAGGTCCAGGATGTCCTCGCGCAGCCGGTCCATGACCGGGCTCGACCCGATCAGCTTGGACATGACCTGCTGGCCTTCGGACAGGTCGCGGCGCAGGGCGCGGTTGTCCAGCGTCATGCGCCGGGCCTGGGTGGCCTTCTTGACCAGCTCGGTCAGCCGTTCGGGGTTGAAGGGCTTTTCCATGAAGTCCATGGCGCCGATGCGCATCGCCTCGACCGCCATCGGCACGTCGCCATGGCCGGTGATCATGATGACGGGCAGGCCCGAATCGATGCCCATCAGCCGCTTGAGGAAAGCCATCCCGTCCATGCCGGGCATGCGGATGTCCGAGATCACCACCCCCGGCCAGTCGGCGCCGATCGCCTTCAGCGCCTCTTCGGCGGTGGCGAAGGTCTCGGCGTCGAAGCCGGAAAGCGCCAGCCACTGGCTGATCGATTCGCGCATGTCCGGTTCGTCGTCCACGACGGCTATCTTCAAAGTGCGGCTCATGGGCCCTTACCTCTTTTCATCATTCCGCCGCCAGCCGCGGCCCCGCCTTCTGGCCGGGATCGTGCAACGGCAGTTCAAGTTCGAATACGGCGCCCCTGCCCCCCTCGTCCAAGGCGTTATGCGCCGTCAGGCGCCCCCCGAAATCGGCCGCGATCCCGGATGAGATCGCCAGCCCCAGGCCGGTCCCCTCTCCGGGTTTCTTCGTGGTGAAGAAGGGTTCAAACAGATTTTCAAGGTCGGATACACCCGGCCCGTTGTCGCGCACGGACAAGAATGCGTGAGAGCCCGAGCTGACGGTGATCTCGATGGCCGGGTCGCGGACCCCCTTGATCGCATCGACCGCGTTGCGCAGCAGGTTGATGATGATCTGCTCCAGCCGGATGCGGTCGCAATAGACCATGACCGGATAGCGCGGGATGGTGCGCTGCAGGCGGATGGTGCGGGACCGCAGTTGCGGCTCCATCATCACCAGCGCGCTGGACAGCGCGGCGCGCAGGTCGACCGGCTCGAAGGCCTCGCCGCCCTTGCGGGCATAGGATTTCAGCTGCCGGGTGATGGCGCCCATGCGCTCGACCAGGTCGTCGATGCGCTGGAAACTGGACTGCGCCTCCTCGGCCCGGCCGCGCTGCAAGAGCAGCCGCGCCCCGGCCAGATAGGTCTTCATCGCCGCCAGGGGCTGGTTCAGCTCATGGCTGACGCCCGCCGACATCTCGCCCAGCGCCGCCAGCTTGCTGGACTGCTGCACGGTCTGCTCGGCCACGCGCAGCTCCTTCTGCATGCGCTCTCGCTCGGCGATCTCGCGGGTCAGGCGCATGTTCAGCGCCCGCAGGTCGGCCGATTCGCGCATCCAGGCCGCCGATTCCACCCGCGCCCGGCGCGACAGCAGATAGAACACCGCCGCCAGCAGGATGGCAAAGCCCATGATGACCATGGCCAGCACCGCGTTCACCCGCTCGCGCACCGATTCATAGGTGGTGAAGGCGATCATCTTCCAGCCGCGGAAGGGGATGCGGGTTTCGGACTGCATCACGGCGCGGCCCTGCACATAGGCATCGGCCGGGGTCGCCGCCCAATCCGCCGTGACCTGGAAGGCCCGCGCGATGGCCGAAGGCGCCGAGCGTACCGCCAGCGCCTCGGGCAGGGTCAGCCCGCGCCAGCGCGGCTCGGTCGAAAGGATGATCTGCCCGGCGCTGTCCGTCACCGCGATCGCATCCGAGATCCCCGCCCAGGACCGCACCAGCCGCGTCAGGTCGGCGCCCACCACCACCACGCCCAGCGTGCGCCCATCCGAAACCACGGTGCGGGAATAGGTGAACTCGTAGACCCCCTGCGGCGAGGGCGAAACGGTAAAGACGGTATCCTTGGACCGCAGCGCCTCGACGAAGAACGGCTCCTGCACGTAATTGGTGCCGATCAGGTTACGGTCGGTCGAGCCCACGACCCGCCCCGAGGCATCCAGGAGCTTGATCGACGCCGCCGCGATCTCCTTCTGGGCCGAGATCAGCCGCGCCGAGGTGCCCGAGAAATCGTTGCCCGACAGCGCCGAGATCAGCGCCGGATCGCGCGCCAGAAGCAAGGGCACGACCGAGGTGCGCTGCAATTCCGACAAAAGGTTTCCGGTATAAAGCGCCGAGCGCAGCTCGGTGCGCACCCGCGTCGTCTCGGAAAACCGCGCCGTCAGCCAGGCATTGGTGAACCACACCGTGCCCGCAGCCACGATCAGCAGCACGGCGATCGCACCGCGCAGGCCCCAGCGGCTGGTCAGACCCGCCCTGCCTTCCGGGAACCCGATGGAATTGTCTTCCTCTTGCATGAGCCTCCGGCACCGCCCCCGACTGGGGGTCGATGCAGTCTAGTGCGCGAAAGGGCGCCGCTCAAGTCAGGCCGCGACAAGCTCCTGCACCAGCGAGGCAAACAGCCTCGCGCCATCGGTGCCGCCATGCGCCGGATCGGCGGCGCGCTCGGGATGCGGCATCATGCCCAGCACCCGGCGGTTCTCGGACAGCACCCCGGCGATATCCTCGACCGAACCATTGACGCCCGGCGCATAGGTAAAGGCGATGCGGTCCTGGTCCTTCAGCGCCGCCAGCCCCTCGGGATCGATCTGGTAATTGCCGTCGTGATGGGCGACCGGCACGCGGATCTCCTCGCCCGGGGCATAGGCCGCGGTAAAGGGGCTCGCCGCGGTCGCCACCCGCAGCATCGCCTCGCGGCACAAAAAGCGCAACCCGGCATTGCGCATCAGCGCGCCCGGCAGCAGGTTCAGCTCGGTCAGCACCTGAAAGCCGTTGCAGATGCCCAGCACATAGCCGCCGCGCGCCGCATGGGCCTTGATCGCGCCGGCGATGGGCGAATGCGCGGCGATGGCGCCGCAGCGCAGGTAGTCCCCGAACGAGAACCCGCCCGGCACCGCGACCAGGTCGGTGCCCGCCGGCAGCGCCTCGTCCTTGTGCCAGACCCGCGCGACCTCGGCACCCGCCTGCTGCAAGGCGACGGCCAGATCGCGGTCGCAATTCGATCCGGGAAAGGTGATGACGGCAGCTTTCATGGCGGGCCTCCGGGATAATGCCTCGCGCCTCCCATACTCCAAGCAGGATCGCGTGTTAAGCCGCTTTGCACCGCCCAGCGGACTTCTTCGTTCCCCAAATACTCAAAAACGCGCGACAAGCGCCGCACCCCGTCCCCGATGCGCATCACCCGGCGGTTTCGCCGTTTCCCAAACACTCAAAGGCAGCGCCGCAAGCGAAAAGGGCCGGGGTTTCCCCCGGCCCTTCGCAACCCTGTCCGGCGGATCAGCCCGCCAGCGCCTTGTTCAGGTATTCGTCGACCTTTTCCAGATAGCCCATGGTGGTCAGCCATTTCTGGTCCGGGCCCACCAGCAGCGCCAAGTCCTTGGTCATGAAGCCGTCCTCGACCGCCTGCACGGTGACCCGCTCCAGCGTCTGGGCAAAGTTCAGCAGCGCCGCGTTGTCGTCCAGCTTGGCGCGGTGCTTCAGCCCGCCGGTCCAGGCAAAGATCGAGGCGATCGAGTTGGTCGAGGTCTGGTTGCCCTTCTGGTGCTCGCGATAGTGGCGCGTCACCGTGCCATGCGCGGCCTCGGACTCGACGATCCTCCCGTCCGGCGTCATCAGCACCGAGGTCATCAGCCCCAGGCTGCCGAAGCCCTGCGCAACCGTATCCGACTGCACGTCGCCGTCGTAGTTCTTGCAGGCCCAGACATAGCCGCCCGACCATTTCATCGCCGAGGCGACCATGTCGTCGATCAGGCGATGCTCGTAATGGATGCCCTTCTTCTTGAACTCGGCCTCGAATTCTTCCTCGTAGACCTTCTGGAACAGGTCCTTGAAGCGGCCGTCATAGGCTTTCAGGATGGTGTTCTTGGTCGAGAGATAGACCGGATAGCCGCGGTTCAGCCCGTAATTCATCGAGGCGCGGGCGAAGTCGATGATCGACTGGTCGAGGTTGTACATCGCCATGGCGACGCCGGCGCCGGGGGCCTGATAGACCTCGTGCTCGATGGTCTCGCCATCCTCGCCGACGAACTTGATCGTCAGCTTGCCCTTGCCCGGAAAGCGGAAATCGGTGGCCTTGTACTGGTCGCCGAAGGCGTGGCGGCCGACGACGATGGGCTGGGTCCAGCCGGGGACCAGGCGCGGCACGTTCTTGCAGATGATCGGCTCGCGGAAGATCACGCCGCCCAGGATGTTGCGGATGGTGCCGTTGGGCGATTTCCACATCTTCTTCAGGCCGAATTCCTCGACCCGCGCCTCGTCGGGGGTGATGGTGGCGCATTTCACGCCGACGCCGTATTGCTTGATCGCCTCGGCCGCGTCCACGGTGATCTGGTCCGAGGTCGCGTCGCGCTCCTCGATGCCCAGGTCGTAATATTTCAGGTCGAGGTCCAGATAGGGAAGGATCAGCTTCTTCTTGATGAAATCCCAGATGATCCGGGTCATCTCGTCGCCGTCGAGTTCGACGACGGGGTTCTCTACCTTGATCTTCGACATGGGTGGTCCCTTCGATTAGGATTCGGCTCGGCCGCGCTATAGCCGCATTCGCCGCGAAAGGAAAGCCCGGTATGCGATTGCATACCGATTGCCGCCCCACACCCCGCCGCCCTTCGGGATCAGCCGCGGAAATAGACCCGCGCGCTTTCGCTGAGCCAGGTCCACAGCGTCGGCGCCCCGCGCTCGATGCGCAGGCCCACGCGCTCGACCAGTTGCTCGTAGCTCACCCGGTATTCGACCCAGGTGCCGCCGCCCGAGGCGATGTTCTGCATCACCGGCTGCGCCCGGTCGAGCGACTTGGCGAAGACCGCGTCGGGGGTCTCGTTCGCCTCGAACTCGGTCCAGAGCGCGCGCAATTCAGCCCTCTGGGCCTTGGGCAGCAGCCCGAAGATCCGTTCCGCCGCCTCGGCCTCGGCCTGCAACTGCGCGGCACCGTGATGGGCGGCGCCGTTCTGCGCATGGATCGGCACGTCGCCGGTGTCGATCTCGACCAGGTCGTGCAGCAGCAGCATGCGGATCACCCGGCCGATCTCCACCCCCGGCCCGGCATGGGCCGCCATGACCAGCGCGTAAAGCGCCAGGTGCCAGCTGTGCTCGGCGCTGTTTTCGCGCCGCGAGCCGTCGCACAGCAGGCTGGCGCGCAGCACCGATTTCAGCCGGTCGGCCTCGGCCAGAAAGGCCAGGCGCTGCGCCAGTTCGCCGCAGGGCGCGCGGCCCTCCAGCAGGGCCTGCGCCGCCTCCATCGCCTCGGGCCATTCCGCCCACAGCCGCCGGGCACGGCCCGATGTCATGTTGTCGCGGACGATTCCGACATGATCGGCCAGGGGCCGGGGCGCGCAAAGCACCTGGAACAGCGGCTGGACGTGGTCCATGCGCTTGGCGATGCGGGCGTCCGGGCTTTCGCTGGCCTCGAACTCCCGCCACAGCGCCAGCAGCGCCTCGCCGCCGGGCAACATGCCGAACAGCCGGCGCGCGGCGGCGTCCTCGGCCGCCTGCACGGCAGCCGTGTCATGGACCAGGTGGATCGGATGGTCGCCGCAGTCGATCTCGACCAGATCGTGCAGCAGCAGCATCGCGATGGCACGGTCCGAGGCGCCGAAGACCAGCGCGTAAAGCGCGACGTGCCAGCTGTGCTCGGCGCTGTTTTCCGGCCGCGACAGGTCCATCAGCACATTCGCCCGCTCGACGGATTTCAGCCGGTCGGCCTCGGTCAGGAAGGCAAAGCGCAGGGTCAGGTCGGTCATGTCGAATGTCTGGGGCCGGCGGCACCGGCCCCGTTTCCTAGCGGGTGTTCTCGGTCAGGCGGCGGCGCACATAGGCCTGCACCGTGTCGATCATCGGCTTCATGTGGACCTCGTCGTCGCGGAAGAAGTGGTCCGCCCCCTCGATTTCCTCATGGGTGATGGTGATGCCCTTCTGCTCGCGCAGCTTGGCGACCAGCGCATGGGTGTCCTTGGGCGGCGCCACGCGGTCGGCGGTGCCGTTGATGATCAGCCCCGAGGACGGGCAGGGCGCAAGGAACGAGAAATCATACATGTTCGCCGGCGGCGCGACCGAGATGAAGCCGGTGATCTCGGGCCGGCGCATCAGCAGTTGCATGCCGATCCAGGCACCGAAGCTGAAGCCCGCCACCCAGCAATGCTTGCTGTTGGGGTTCATCGCTTGCAGATAGTCCAGCGCCGAGGCGGCATCCGACAGCTCGCCGATGCCCTGGTCGAATTCGCCCTGGCTGCGGCCGACGCCGCGGAAGTTGAACCGCATGACGGTAAAGCCCATGCGGTGAAAGGCATAGTGCAGGTTATAGACGACCCGGTTGTTCATCGTCCCGCCGTATTGCGGATGCGGGTGCAGGATGATGGCGATGGGGGCGTCGGGGGCGGCTTGCGCGTGATAGCGGCCTTCCAGACGACCTTCGGGACCGGGGAAAATCAGTTCGGGCATGGGCTTCCTTTGAAACTCGGGTTCCTTGACCCTGTGACGGCGCGGCTCTAGATCGTCAATCTGGGAAGCGCGCGCGACATAGACAAGACGCATTCAAGGACGGCGCCGGGGAATTAGCCCCTGGCTCGGGCGCCGTCAATGGTGTGCGACTGGAGGAGAGGCAAGATGAAACTGTCCACCAAGGGACGTTACGCAATGGTCGCCCTGGTCGATCTGGCCATCGCCAAGGGCGACGAGTTGACCTCGCTGGCCGAGATCTCCAAGCGGCAGGACATCTCGCTGCCCTATCTGGAGCAGCTTTTCGTACGGCTGCGCCGGGCCGGGCTGGTCGATTCGGTGCGCGGCCCGGGCGGCGGCTACCGGCTGGCCAAGGCGCCCGAGACGATCCGCGTCGCCGACGTGCTGGAGGCGGTGGACGAAACCGTCAGCGCATTGCATATCGGCGCCGGTGCCTCGGGCGGGATTTCCGGCTCGCGCGCACAGACGCTGTCGAACCGGCTGTGGGAAAGCCTGTCGGCGCATGTCTACGTGTTCCTGCACAACCACACCCTGGCGGATGTGGCCCGCAACCAGTTGCTGCCCTGCCCGGCCCTGCCCAAGATCCTTTCGATCGTGGACGACTGAGCCATGCGGGTGCTGGTCGCCGGTCTGGGCAACATGGGTCGCAGCCACGCGCTGGCCTGGCTGAAGCAGCCGGGTGCCGAACTGGTCGGCCTCGTCAACCGCTCGCCCGTCGATCTGCCGCCCGAGCTTGCGGCGATCCCGCAAAGCCAGGACTTCCACGAGGCACTGCACCGCCTGCGCCCCGATGTCGCAGTCGTCTCCACCTATTCCGACAGCCATGCCGAATATGCCGTCGCCGCCATGCGGGCGGGCGCGCATGTCTTCGTCGAAAAGCCGTTGGCCACCACGGTCGAGGATGCCCGCCGCGTGGTCGAATGCGCGGGCGAGACCGGCCGCAAGCTGGTCGTCGGCTACATCCTGCGCCACCATCCCAGCTGGCAGCGCCTGATCGCCGAGGCCCGCGCGCTCGGCGGGCCCTATGTCTTCCGGCTGAACCTGAACCAGCAAAGCTCGGGCGCCACCTGGCAGGTCCACAAGGCGCTGATGCGCACCACGCCGCCCATCGTCGATTGCGGCGTGCATTACGTCGACGTCATGTGCCAGATCACCGACGCGCGCCCGGTCGAGGTGCGCGGCATGGGGCTGCGCCTCTCGGACGAGATCGCGACCGAGATGTATAACTACGGCCATTTCCAGGTGATCTTCGATGACGGCTCGCTGGGCTGGTACGAGGCCGGCTGGGGGCCGATGATGTCCGACACCGCCTTTTTCGTGAAGGACGTGGTCAGCCCGCGCGGCGCCGTCAGCATCCGCATGTCCGAGGATGCGCGCTCGGACGACATCGACACCCATACCCGGACCGCGACCCTGCGCCTGCATCGCGTCGGAGAGCCGGACAGCGACATCTCGATGCAGGACGAGCCCGGCCATCAGGAGCTTTGCGACGCCGAGGCCGCCTTCATGGCCCGCGCCATCGCCGAGGACATGGACCTGGACCGCCACATGCGGGATGCGGTCTCGTCGCTCGCCGTTTGCCTCGCCGCCGACGAATCGGTGCGCACGGGCCAGCCGGTGCGATTGCGCATCTGACGCACCCGTCCATCGCACCCGCCGTCACACGCCCGTCACGCTTTCTTGCGAAACGCGGCTCGGGGGCCTAAATGAGCCATTCGTTTTCCGCTTTCGCGGTCGCAAGACCAGAGGATCCGCGCCATGTCCGATCTGCAGACGCCCTATTACCTGATCGACCTCGCCCGGCTGCGGGAGAACATGGAGCGAATCCGCTATCTGCGCGAACGCTCGGGCGCGAAATGCCTCCTGGCGCTGAAATGCTTCGCCACCTGGTCTGCCTTCGACTTCATGCGCGACTTCATGGACGGCACCACCTCGTCCTCGCTGTTCGAGCTGCGGCTGGGGCATGAGGAATTCGGCAAGGAAACCCATGCCTATTCCGTCGCCTGGGCCGATCACGAGATCGACGAGGCGCTGGGTTACGCCGACAAGATCATCTTCAACAGCCTGGGCCAGCTCGACCGCTTCGGCGCCAGGGCGGCCCAGCGCGGCATCACCATGGGGCTGCGGCTGAACCCGCGATTCTCGACCAGCGGCTTCGACCTGGCCGACCCGGCCCGGCCCTTCTCGCGCCTGGGCGAATGGGACCTCAACCGGCTGGAACAGGCGCTCGACCGCATCTCGGGCGTGATGATCCACTACAATTGCGAGAATGCCGATTTCGAGCTGTTCGACGCGCAGCTTGCCCGGATCGAGACCGAGTTCGGCGGCTTCCTGGAAAGGCTCGACTGGGTTTCCCTTGGCGGCGGCATCCATTTCACCGGCGAAGGCTATCCGCTGGACCGTCTTGCCGACCGGCTCAGGGCGTTCTCGGAACGCTTCGGCGTGCAGGTCTTCCTGGAACCGGGCGAGGCCAGCATCACCCGCTCGACCTCGCTGGAGGTCACGGTGCTGGACGTGATCCATCACGGCAAGGACGTGGCCATCGTGGACAGCAGCATCGAGGCGCATATGCTCGACCTGCTGATCTATCGCGAGACGGCGAAGCTGCCGCAGGACGGCGAGCATCCCTGGCAGATCGCCGGCAAGACCTGCCTGGCCGGCGACATCTTCGGCGAGGGCCGCTTCGCGCAGCCGCTGAAGGTGGGCGACCGGCTCAGCATCGCCGATGCCGGCGGCTACACCATGGTCAAGAAGAACTGGTTCAACGGCGTCCCCATGCCCGCGATCGCGATCCGGGACGAGGACGGAACGATCCGCGAGGTTCGCCGGTTCACCTATGACGACTACAAAGCCAGCCTGTCCTGACCAGGCGCAAGCCATCCCCTTTCCCAGCCCCGAAAAGGAGACTGAATTGGCCAAGAACGTGCTCATCATCGGCGCCGGCGGCGTCGCCCAGGTGGTCGCGCACAAGGTGGCGCAGAACGCCAAGGAATTCGGAACGCTGCATATCGCCAGCCGAACCGTGTCCAAGGCCGAGAAGATCATCGCGAGCATTCGTGAAAAGGGCCATTCGGTCGAATTCACCGCGCATCCGCTGGACGCGATGGACAGCAAGGCCGTAGCCGAGCTGATCCGCGGGATCGAGGCCGGCATCGTCATCAACGTCGGCTCGGCCTTCGTCAACATGACCGTGCTGCAAGGCTGCATCGACACCGGCGCCGCCTATATCGACACCGCCATCCACGAGGATCCCGCCAAGGTCTGCGAGACGCCGCCCTGGTATGCCAACTACGAATGGAAGCGCCGCGAGGACTGCGCGGCTGCCGGCGTCACCGCCATCCTGGGCGCGGGTTTCGACCCGGGCGTGGTCAACGCCTATGCCCGGCTGGCCGAGGACGAGTATTTCGACAAGATCGACTCGATCGACATCGTGGACATCAACGCCGGCAGCCACGGCCGCTGGTTCGCCACCAATTTCGACCCCGAGATCAATTTCCGCGAATTCACCGGCACCGTCTATAGCTGGCAGGGCGGCGAATGGCGCCAGAACAAGATGTTCGAGGTTGGCCGCGAATGGGACCTGCCCGTCGTCGGCAAGCGCACCGCCTACCTTTCCGGCCATGACGAGGTGCACAGCCTCTCGGCCCGCTACAAGGACGCCGACGTGCGCTTCTGGATGGGCTTCGGCGAGCATTACATCAACGTCTTCACCGTGCTGAAGAACCTGGGCCTGCTCAGCGAGCAGCCGGTCAAGACCGCCGAGGGGCAGGAGGTCGTGCCGCTGAAGGTGGTCAAGGCCGTGCTGCCCGACCCCGCGAGCCTCGCGCCCGATTACGAGGGCAAGACCTGCATCGGCGACCTGGTCAAGGGCACGCTGGACGGCAAGCCGGGCGAGGTCTTCATCTACAACGTCGCCGACCACAAGGACGCCTATAACGAAGTCGGCAGCCAGGGCATCAGCTATACCGCGGGCGTGCCGCCGGTCGCGGCGGCGATCCTGGTCGCGCGCGGCACCTGGGACGTGAAGCGCATGGTCAACGTCGAGGATCTGGCGGCCCGCCCCTTCCTTGAACTGCTGGGCGAACTGGGCCTGCCCACCCGTGTCATCGACGCCACCGGCGACCACCCGCTGTAGGCACGGCCGGGCCGGCATCTGAAAACGCCCGCGGCGGGGGAACCCGACCGCGGGCTTCGCGTTTCCCTCGCGCAAAACGGGGAGGGGACGCATGCCGTCAGATCGGGAACGCCGCAGCCACATGTTTCCGCTTTCCCCGCCCTCGGACAAGGGCGTGGCCAAGGTCGCCAACTGGGCGGTGATCGGCATCTTCGTCATCCTGCTTTTCAGTTTCTTCGCGCAGGCCCGCAGCTTCCTGATGCCGGTGACGCTGGCGATCCTGCTGTTCTTCGTCTTCATCCCCTTCCGGCGGTTGATGGAACGGCTGGGCATCGGCGCCGTGATCACCGCCGCCATCGTCTCGCTGGGACTGGTGGTGGCGGTGGTGCTGATCGGCTTCGTCATCTCGGGCCCCGCCAACCGGCTGATCGAGAACGCGCCGCAGATCACCCAGCGGCTGGAACAGCGCTTTACCGAGATCCGCAGCAATTTTCGCGGGCTGGAGCGCGCCGCCGAAAAGATCGACGAGATCGCGGGCGGCTCCTCCTCCCCGCCCGAGCCCGCAGCGCCGCCCGGCGAGACACCGCCCGACGCGACGCTGACCGGCACGCTCAGCGCGATCCCCGCCCCCGGTGCGCCGCAACCGCCCGACCAGCAGATCCAGGTCGAGGTGAACGCCACGCCCGAGACCTCGACCCTCGCCAGCGCGCTGAACCTCGGCCCGGCGCTGGTCGGCCAGATCATCTTCACGCTGTTTTTGCTGTTCTTCCTGATCTCCTCGGGCGACCTGCTTTACCTGAAGATCGTGCAAAGCTTCGATTCCATGCGCGAAAAGCGCGCCGCCTACCTGGCGCTGCGCGAGATCGAGGACAGCCTGGGCACCTATCTGGGCGCCATCACGCTGATCAACGCCTGCCTCGGGGTGGCCATCGGGCTGGCGATGTGGGCCTGGGGCATGCCCAGCCCGGTGCTGTTCGGGCTCGCGGCGTTCCTGCTGAACTTCATCCCCTATCTGGGCTCGGTGGCCGGCATCATCATCGCGACGCTGGTCGGCGTCTTCGTCTTCGACGATCTCTTCGCGCCGCTGATGGTGGGCCTGACCTATCTGGCGATCACCGCGCTGGAGGGGCAGCTCATCACGCCCTATTTCGTCTCGCGCCGCTTGCAATTGAATACGGTGGTGGTGTTCCTGACCGTGGCGCTTTGGGCCTGGCTCTGGTCGGTGATCGGCATGATCGTCGCGGTGCCGCTGCTGGTGGTGATGCGGGTGCTGGCCGAACACATCCCGGGCTTGCAGAAATTCGGCAACTTCCTGGCCGGCGAGGACCCGCCCGCGCTGGAGGACGATGACGAGGAAGAGGCGCGCGAACTGGTCGAGGCCGGCGACGAGGCGGGGGATGCCGCCGCGGCCTCGGCGGAGACCATGGTGCTGGCCACCAAGGATTGATCGCGACGGCTCTGGATAATTGGCGAAAACATGGCATGATCGCGACGCCAATCATGGACGAATCGCGACAGATGCCCGGACACGACCCCTCGCCCGACCTCAACCAGCCGCGATTGCAGATCGGCTTCCTGCTGACGCCGCGCTTCACGCTGTCGGCCTTTGCCACTTTCGTGGACGTGCTGCGGCTGGCGGCCGACGACGGCGACGGCTCGCGCCCCATCCGCTGCCGCTGGCGGGTGCTTTCGGCCGACATGGCGCCGGTGCAATCCTCCTGCGGCATGCGGATCGAGCCCGAGGAACGGCTGGGCGATCCCGCCCGCTTCGACTACATCATCACCGTGGGCGGGCTGATCGACGGCGGCCCGGGCCTCTCGCCGGAACAGGCCGCCTTCCTGCGCCGCGCCGCCATGGGGCGGGTGGCGCTCGGCGGACTTTGCACCGGGGTCTTCGCCATGGCCCGCATCGGGCTGATGGACGGTTATCGCTGCTGCGTCAGCTGGTTCCACCACCAGGATTTCCTGGCGGAGTTCGAAAGGATGCGCCCGGTCTCGGACCAGATCTTCGTGGTGGATCGCGACCGGATCTCCTGCTCGGGCGGGGTCAGCGCCGCGCATCTGGCCGCCTTCCTGATCGACCGGCACCTGGGCCGCGCCGCGGCGCGCAAGGCGCTGTCGATCCTGATGATCGACGAGCCGATGGCCGGCGACCGCCCGCAGCCCGGCCTGCCGCTGGAACTCAATGCCCGCGACCCGTTGGTGCGCCGCGCCCTGCTGGCCATGCAGCAGAACCTGCACGCCCCCCTGCCAATCGCCCGCATCGCCAGGGACCTGGGCGTCGGGCGGCGCAAGCTGGAACGGCATTTCAACGCCGACCTGGGCATCCCGCCCGCCGATGCCTCGATCCGCATCCGGCTGGCGCAGGCCCGCATGCTGCTGGCGCGCACCGACCGCACCGTCACCCGCATCGCCGAAGAGACCGGCTTCTGCGACGCCTCGCACCTGATCCGCGTCTTTCGCGAGACCGAGGGCACCACCCCCGACCTCTGGCGCCAGAACCGCGGCCTGCTGGCCGAGGACGCCCCCTAGCCCCGTCCGTTGCAGTCCGGCTTTCTGCAACGCGTGGGCCTTGCCCGGATAATCGCTGCGCCATTCGGATGAGGAGAGGGTGAGATGCCGAACAAAGCCACAGTCAGGGGCGTGCTGATGGACGCCGCGGGCAAGATCGTCGCGACGCTTCAGGGCTCGGACGTATTCGAGGGCGGCGTGCGGGTGGTGACCGAGCAGGTCGAGGCGACGACCGACGCGCAGGGCGGCTGGTCGCTGGATCTGATCGTGAACGGCGAGGGCGAGCGGGCCGGGACGACCTGGACCGTCGCGGGCTACAGCCCCTATGTGGCCAAGCTGTTCGAGGTGCGGTCGCTGTTCCTGGCCTCGGCGCTGGAGACGACGCTGGGGGACCTGGAAAGGACCAGCGCGCAGAACCTGAAGGCGGCGCGCGAGGGCGGCGCGGTGCGGCTGATCGTCGCCCCGGACTACGACCGCTACCTCGCCCTGCCCGAAGGGCAGAGGCGCCCGAACGATCTCGTTCTGGTCAGGCCGCAGTAGACAGGCCCCCCGTGGACGATGCGTGGCGGTCCCGCTTGCCGGGGCCGCCATTTTTTTGGCGCGCTGGCCGGATGGCCGGCAGGATGGCAACACCCGCGAAAGCAAAGGGAACCTTCGCCGCGGCCTCTCGTTGAACTCGGCAGGAAACGGCCTATTCTGCGGCCGGGACCCTGTTCCACCATGAAAGGACGAAGCCGGATGACCACCCAGACGCAGGCCAGCGCCCAAGCCGCCTTGGACGAGATCCAGACCGTGACCGCCGTCGTCCTGCCCGAGCCGCCCGCCGCCGCGCCGACGCTGACCGAGGCCGAGCCCGCCGTCGCCGCCGAGATCCGCCGGCGGATGGAAGAGGTCGATATCCGCGATTCCGACTCGATCGTGCATTTCGGGGCGCGCGCCCAGAACGAACTCCAGGAAATCAGCCAGGCCATGCTGGCCGATGTCAAGAACAAGGACGTGGGCCCCGCCGGCGAGTCGCTGCGCGAGATCGTGACCACCATCCGCGGTTTCTCGGTCAGCGAACTGGACGTGCGCCGCCAGCGCAGCTGGTGGGAAAGGCTGCTGGGCCGTGCCGCGCCCTTTGCCAAGTTCGTGGCCAATTACGAAGAGGTGCAGGGCCAGATCGACCGCATCGCCATGGATCTGGACCAGCACCAGCACCGGCTTCTCAAGGACATCCGGTCGCTCGACCTGCTTTATGACCGCACGCTGAACTTCTATGACGAACTGGCGCTCTACATCGCCGCGGGCGAGGAAAAGCTGGCCCAGATCGACCGCGACGAAATCCCCGCCAAGGAGGCCGCCGTCGAGGCCGCGGCCGAGAACGACAAGGTGATGGCCGCGCAGGAACTGCGCGACCTGCGCTCGGCCCGCGACGACCTGGAGCGCCGCGTGCACGACCTCAAGCTGACCCGGCAGGTGACGATGCAGTCGCTGCCCTCGATCCGGCTGGTGCAGGAAAACGACAAGTCGCTGGTGACCAAGATCAATTCGACGCTGGTGAACACCGTGCCGCTGTGGGAGACGCAACTGGCGCAGGCCGTCACCATCCAGCGCAGCGCCGAGGCCGCCCGCGCGGTCAAGGAGGCGAACGACCTGACCAACGACCTGCTGACCGCCAACGCCAAAAACCTGCGCGAAGCCAATGCCCAGATCCGCACCCAGGTCGAGCGCGGCGTCTTCGACATCGAGGCCGTGCGCACCGCCAACGCCGAGCTGATCTCGACCATCGAGGACAGCCTGCGCATCGCCGACGAAGGCCGCACCCGGCGCGCCGCCGCCGAAGAGGACCTCAAGCTGATGGAGGCCGAATTGCGCAAGACCCTCGCCTCGGCCAGTGCCCGATCCGCAACCCCCGCAGCAAAGACACCGTGACCCTGACAGCCCGTTCCCGCCTGCCGCGCTCTGCGGCCCTTGCGCTGCTGGCGCTGCTGGCCGCCTGCGCGCCCGAGCCGCCGGCAGAGGCGCCGCCACCCGCGGTCGAGGCGCCGCCGCCGCCCGACCGCCCCGCCCCGCCCCCGGTCGATCAGGCCGCGCTGCGCCGGGAGCGCGCCGAAAACGCCCGTGCCGCTGCCGCGCGGGCCGAGGCCGCCGCCGCCTCGCCCGCCAGCCGCAACATGCGCGACTATCTCGCCGGCATCGAAGAGGCGCTGATCGCCCGCGGCCGGCTGCGCACCGATGCGGGGTCCGAGATCGCGCTGACCCCGGAAAAGCTGACCGATGCCTTCATCGAGGTCGCGCTGCATGACGAATATATGCGCGAAGGCGGCAAGCTGATCTCGCGCCCGACGCCCGCGCCCCTGCGGCGCTGGCAGCAGCCGGTCCTGATGCGGCTGGAATTCGGCGATTCGGTCGCCCCCGACCAGCGCGCCCGCGACCGGGCCGAGATTGCGGGCTTTGCCGCGCGGCTGGCGCGCGTCAGCGGCCATCCGGTGGCGCTGACCGGCGGCGCCGGCAACGTCAACGTGCTGATCCTGAACGAGGACGAGCGCCGCGCCATCGGCCCGCGCCTGTCCTCGCTGATGCCCGGCATTCCCTCTGGCGACATCGCCGCGCTGCGCGACCTGGCGCCGCAGAACTATTGCACGGTCTTCGCCTATTCCAGCGGCAACTCCCCGGTCTATGCCCAGGCCGTGGCGCTGATCCGGGCCGAACTGCCGCCGCGCCTGCGCCGCTCGTGCATCCATGAGGAGCTGGCGCAAAGCATGGGGCTGGCCAATGACAGCCCGCGCGCGCGGCCCTCGGTCTTCAACGACGACGAGGAATTCGCCTACCTGACCCGGCATGACGAGCTGCTGCTGCAGATCCTCTACGACCCGCGCCTGCGCCCCGGCATGACCGAGGCCGAGGCCCGCCCCATCGTGCTGCAGATCGCCCGCGAACTGCTCGGGACCGAGGTATAGGCGGCGATGCGCTGGCCTGCCCGCCTGCTCGTCGCCTTGCTGGCCCTCGGTGCGGCAGGGTCCGGCAATGCTGGGCCTGACGCCACGCCCGCCCGCGACTGGATCGCGCAGGCTTCCGGCCAGCCCGGCGCCTGGACCGATCACGGCCTGCTCGAACTGCCCAGCGGCATGCTTTTCGTCGGCGACCCGACCTGGGGCGACGATTACCACATCCGCGACCCGCGCCGGCTGGCCACCGCGGCGCTGCGCGTCTTCAGCCGTTCGGACGAACAGGGCCGCAACCTCGCCCTCTGGCTGGAGGCGGCGGGGGGCGAGCCGAAGGCGACCGGAGAGAGAATCGAGTTCGGCGTCGATGCCGCGACGATCGCCCTGGGCGATCTGGAGGGCGGCCGGGCATTGGTGGCATGGGGCGAATCCCGTCTGGAAAAGGGGCTGGGCGACAGTTTCGACTGGCTATCACCCATTCTTCAAGAAAAGATGAATTTCGCCCGCTGGCTGCCCATCCCGCCCGACGACCGGCCCATCTTCATCGCCTCGACCGGGATGGATGGCGGGCTTGCCGCCGTCTGGTTGCTTGACGAACGGGGCTCTCTCAGCGGTATCCTCATCGATATCGCCGGACGGGCTTCGGACGGACAATACCTCGACACGCTCTTGCCCGCGGCCCAGTAACGAAAAGGCAGCCCCATGTCCCTCTTCAACATCCTCGGCGGCGAGTTCATCGAGATCATCGAATGGACCGACGACTCGCGCGACACCATGGTCTATCGCTACCCGACCGGCGGCAAGGCGATCAAATACGGCGCCAAGCTGACCGTGCGCGAGGGCCAGGCCGCCGTCTTCATCCACGAAGGCCAGCTTGCCGACGTCTTCGCCCCCGGCCTCTACATGCTGGAAACCAACAACCTGCCGATCCTGACCCGGCTGCAGCACTGGGACCACGGCTTCCGTTCGCCCTTCAAGTCCGAGATCTATTTCGTCAACACCACCCGCTTCAACGACCTGAAATGGGGCACCAAGAACCCGGTGATCGCGCGCGACCCGGAATTCGGACCCGTCCGCATCCGCGCCTTCGGCACCTATTCCATGCGCGTGACCGACCCCGGCCGCTTCATGACCGAGATCGTCGGCACCGACGGCGAATTCACCCGCGACGAGATCAGCTTCCAGCTACGCAACATCATCGTGCAGGAATTTTCGCGCATGATCGCGGGCTCGGGCATCCCGGTGCTCGACATGGCGGCCAATACCGGCGACCTGGGCCAGATGGTCGCCAAGGCGATCGGCCCGACCGTCGCCGCCTACGGCCTGACCATCCCGGAATTCTACATCGAGAACATCAGCCTGCCCGACGAGGTGGAAAAGATGCTCGACAAGCGCACCTCGATGGGCATCGTCGGCGACCTGAACCGCTTTGGCCAATATGCCGCATCCGAGGCGATGCTGAACGCCTCGACCCAGCCCGGCGGCATGGGCGCGGGCATCGGCGCCGGCCTTGGTGCGGGCATGGGCGTCGCCATGGCGCAGCGCGGCCCCTGGGGCGCCGTTCCCCAGCAGCCTCCCCAGCAGCAGGCGCCGCAAACCCCGCCGCCGCTGCACCACCCCGAGACCGTCTGGCACATCGCCGTGAACGGCCAGGCCGACGGCCCCTATGGCCGCGCCCATCTCGGCCGCCTGGTGCGCGAGGGCGGCTTTACCCGCGAAACGCTGGTCTGGACCCCCGGCCAGGACGGCTGGAAGCCGGCCGATGAGGTCGCGGAACTCGCCCAGCTCTTCACCGTCGCGCCGCCCCCGCCGCCGATCCCCAAGGCGGAGTGACCGGCCGGAATGCCGACGCCGCCCTCGGAATATCGCTATCCGTGCGAGAATTGCGGCGCGAGCCTGGAATTCTCGCCCGGCCAGCAAAGCCTCGTCTGCCCCTATTGCGGGCATGAGCAGCATATCGGTCCC
Organism: Paracoccus sp. SSJ; assembly: GCF_030234105.1. NCBI lineage: Bacteria > Pseudomonadati > Pseudomonadota > Alphaproteobacteria > Rhodobacterales > Paracoccaceae > Paracoccus > Paracoccus sp. SSJ. The sequence continues at coordinate 25,644 of NZ_JASSPE010000027.1, forward strand.
GGCCCCGCCCGCGCGCCGGCCCGCCAGCCGCAGCAGGGGCCATGGGGCGAAAGCGCTATCCTGCTCGACCCGGCGACCGGGCGGGCGCTGCAATGGGACGGCGGGCACAAGTCGCCGGGCTTGCGCGAATTGCCGCTGGAACACGGGCTTTCGCTGGACCAACACAGCGACCTGACCGAAACGGTCCGCACCCTCTCCTGCCCGAATTGCGGCGCCAAGGTCGAGATCACCAGCGACCGCCACGCCTCGGCCTGCCCGTTCTGCGCCACCGCCGTCGTCACCGACACCGGCACCACCCGCCACATCAAGCCGCAGGGCGTGCTGCCCTTCGTCATCACCGAAGCGCAGGCGAAAACCGCGCTCGAGGACTGGCTGCACGGGCTGTGGTTCGCGCCCTCGGGCCTGACCGCCTATGCCCGGCGCGGCAAGAGGATGAGCGGGGTCTATTCGCCCTTCTGGACTTTCGACGCCGACACCGCCTCGCGCTATACCGGCGCGCGCGGCGACTGGTATTACGAGACGGTCTACGTCACGCAGATGGTGAACGGCCGCCAGCAGCGCGTCGCCCAGCAGGTGCGCAAGACGCGCTGGACCCCGGTCTCGGGCCAGGTGGCGCGGGATTTCGACGATGTCCTGGTGCTCGCCTCCAGCTCGCTGCCGCGCCGCATCACCGACGCGCTGACGCCCTGGGAGCTGTCGCACCTCGTCCCCTACCAGCCGGAATACCTCGCCGGCTTCCTGGCCGAGGGCTATACGATCCCGCTCGCCTCCGGCCACGGCATCGCGCGTCAGGAAATGGCCGGCGTCATCGCCATGGACGTGCGCCGCGCCATCGGCGGCAACGAACAGCGCATCACCGGCATCGAGACCCGCTACAGCGACGAAACCTTCAAGCATGTCCTGCTGCCGGTCTGGACCGCCGCCTATCGCTACAACGGCAAAAGCTACCGCTTCGTCGTCAACGGCCAGTCCGGCCGCGTCCAGGGCGAACGGCCCTGGTCGGTCTGGAAGATCGCCTTTGCCGTCCTGCTGGCGCTCGCCCTGCTTCTGGCGCTGCTCTGGCTGAACGAGCGCGGCGATTTCGTCCGCATCGGCGCGGCACCCCTCACGCCGGATATTTCCATGAGCGGCAGTTACCGCTATCAGGAGACAGGAGCGGGCGGTCCAGCCGTCCGAAGCGGCTGAGAAACGGGAGGGGGAAGGCCATGATCCTTTGCGCCGGGGAATCGCTGATCGACATGGTGCCCGAAGGCGCCAATTACCGGCCCCTGCCCGGGGGCGCGGTCTACAACACCGCCATCGCGCTTGGCCGCATGGGCGCGCAGGCGGGCTATCTCTGGCCGATCTCGCGCGACGGTTTCGGCGACATGCTGCTGCGCCCGCTGGCCGAGGCGGGGGTGGATACCGGCCTCTGCCCGCGCAGCGACCGGCTGACCACGCTGGCCTTCGTCACCCTGACCGGGGGCGAGGCGCGCTATTCCTTCTATGACGAGGGTTCGGCCGGGCGCATGTTCGCCCCCGGCGCCCTGCCCGACATTCCCGACGATGTCTCGGCGCTCTTCATCGGCGGCATCAGCCTGGTGCCCGATCCCTGCGGCAGCGCCGTCGAGGCGCTGGTGGAACGCGTCCGCCACCGCATGCCGGTGATGCTGGATCCCAACATCCGCCCCTTCTTCATCGCCGACGAGGCCGCCTATCGCGCCCGGCTCGACCGGCTCATCGGCATGGCCGATCTGGTCAAGCTCTCGGGGGACGACCTGGAATGGCTGATGCCGGGCGCCAGCTTCGAGGAAGCCGCCGCCGCCATCCTCGACCGCGGGCCGCGGGTGGTGTTCCAGACCGGCGGCTCGGCCGGCGCGCGGGCGCATTGGTCGGGCGCACCGCTTGCCGCGCAGGCGGTGCGGGTCGAGGTCGCCGACACGATCGGCGCCGGCGACACCTTCAACGCCGGAGTGCTGGCCGCGCTCGACCGCGCCGGCGTGCTGACGCGCAAGGGGATCCAGCGCCTGACCCCGGAAGTCATCGCCGCCGCACTTGCGCTCGGCACCCGGGCGGCGGCGATCACCGTCTCGCGCCCCGGCGCCAACCCGCCCTGGGCGCACGAACTGGCCGCGCTGCCGTCCTGACCGGCGGCGGCCCCGGCTTCTTCGTTCCTCAAATACTCAAGACGCAAGGCGGCCGCCCTCGGCCCCGCCCCGGTCTCGCGCAGCCTTGACGAGGACGGGGGGAACCCATGGCCAGGGCTGCGGGTTTCGACGCCGACGACCAAGGCAGCCCCCGGAACCAGGACCGCATGTCGCAGAACCAACTCCCCGAACCCACACCCCCGCCAAAAGACCCGATGCCGCCGAATGGCGACGCCGGCACCCCGGACGACCCGGCTGCCGAAGGTCGAACCCACCGGCAGCACCTCTCGCAATTCCTGATGCGGATCGCCGACGACGACACGCGCGCCCGGATCAGCGTCACCGATCTGCTGGTCCTGCTGGAGGGGCGCGCGACCGCCGGCCTTCTGCTGCTCTTCGCCTTTCCCAACGTCCTGCCGATGCCGCCGGGCACCGCGGGCATCCTGGGCCTGCCGCTGGTCTACCTGTCCTTCCAGATGATGCTGGGCCACAGGCCATGGCTGCCCCGCTTCATCGCCGGGCGTTCGGTGCCGCGGGCGGATTTCGCGGCGATCATCGCGCGCAGCGCCCCCTTTCTGGCCCGGGCCGAAAGGCTGCTCTCGCCGCGCATTCCGGTGCTGACCGGGCCCTTGGCCTTGCACATCATCGGCGCGCTCTGCCTGGTGCTCTCCATCCTGCTGCTGCTGCCGATCCCGCTGGGCAACATGCTGCCGGCGCTGGCGATTTCCGTCCTCGCGCTCGGCGTTCTGGAACGGGACGGGATCTGGATCGTCGCCGGCAGCCTGATCGCCGTCCTGGCCGCCGCCGTCGTCTGGGGCGTGATCTGGGCGTTCTTCCGCGGCCTCGCCCTGCTCCTTGCCTGACCGCGCACGAAACGCCAAGGCAGGCGGGCGCGGCCAGAAGCCGCGCCCCCGCGGATCAATCGGCCGCCTCCGCCACGCTTTCCGCAACCGGCAGGTAAAGCGCCCCGCCCTCGCGGAACTTCTCGGCCATGCGCGCCATGCCGGCCTGCTTTTCAGCCTCGGCCCGAATGTCGTGCGAGATCCGCATCGAGCAGAACTTCGGCCCGCACATCGAACAGAAATGCGCCAGCTTGTGCACCTCTTTCGGCAGCGTCTCGTCATGCATGGCCTGCGCGGTGTCCGGGTCCAGGCCCAGGTTGAACTGGTCCTGCCAGCGGAACTCGAACCGTGCGCGCGACAGCGCATCGTCGCGCCGCTGCGCCCCGGGATGGCCCTTGGCCAGATCGGCGGCATGGGCGGCCAGCTTGTAGGTGATGACGCCGGTCTTGACGTCGTCGCGGTCGGGCAGGCCCAGATGCTCCTTGGGCGTGACATAGCACAGCATCGCCGTGCCGAACCAGCCGATCATCGCCGCCCCGATGGCCGAGGTGATGTGGTCGTAGCCCGGTGCGATGTCGGTGGTCAGCGGGCCAAGCGTATAGAACGGCGCCTCGTGGCAATGCCGCAGCTGCTCCTCCATATTGGCCTTGATCTTGTGCATCGGCACATGGCCCGGCCCCTCGATCATCACCTGGCAATCCCGCGCCCAGGCGATCTTCGTCAGCTCGCCCAGGGTGCGCAGTTCGGCAAATTGCGCCTCGTCATTGGCATCGGCGATCGAGCCGGGACGCAGCCCGTCGCCCAGGCTGAAGCTGACGTCATAGGCCCGCATGATCTCGCAGATCTCGTCGAAGCGTTCATAAAGGAAGCTCTCGCGGTGGTGGTGCAGGCACCATTTCGCCATGATCGAGCCGCCGCGGCTGACGATCCCCGTCACCCGCCGCGCGGTCAGCGGGATCATGTGCAGCCGCACCCCGGCATGGATGGTGAAATAGTCCACGCCCTGCTCGGCCTGTTCGACCAGCGTGTCGCGAAACACCTCCCAGCTCAGATCCTCGGCCACGCCGCCGACCTTCTCCAGCGCCTGATACAGCGGCACGGTGCCGATGGGCACCGGCGCGTTGCGGATGATCCAGTCGCGGATGTTGTGGATGTTGCGGCCGGTGGACAGGTCCATCACCGTGTCCGCGCCCCAGCGGATCGCCCAGACCATCTTTTCGACCTCCTCCTCCATGCTGGAGGTGACGGCGGAGTTGCCGATATTGGCGTTGATCTTGACCTTGAAATTGCGGCCGATGATCATCGGCTCCAACTCGCGGTGGTTGATGTTGGCCGGGATGATGGCGCGGCCGGCGGCGATCTCGGCCCGCACGAATTCCGGCGTCACCAGATCGGGCAGCTCGGCCCCCATCGGCGCGCCGTCGCGGGCATGGGCGGCCAGCCGCCCCTCGTTCTCGCGGATGGCCGCGAACTCCATCTCGGGGGTGACGATGCCGGCGCGGGCATAGGCCAGCTGCGTCACCGCCCGGCCCGCCGCCGCGCACAGGGGATCGCGGCGCAGCGGAAAGGCGGGGGTCAGCCGCGCGCCCTCGGCAAAGCCGTTGTCGGCGGCGGTGACCTGCCGGCCGGGATAGGGCGCCACGTCGCCGCGCCGCAGCTGCCAGTCGCCGCGCAGGTCCGGCAGGCCGCGGGCGATGTCGGCCTGCACCGCCGCGTCGGTATAGGGGCCGGAGCTGTCATAGACGACCAGCGGCGGCTCGTTCGAGACGGCGATCTCGCGCATGGGCACGCGGATGTCGTGCAGGCTGCCCGGCACATGGATCTTGCGCGATCCGGGCAGCGGGCCGGTGGTGATTTGCGGGATGGTCTGGCTCATCTGGTCCTCCTTCGGCGAAAGACCCAGAGGAAAACAGGGCAGAAAGGGACCATGCCGGCCCCGCGGATCACGCGCAAAGGGCCCGATGGCCCGAAAGGACCACCCCGCGATCTGCATATGGGGAAAGCTGCCCTTCGGTCTTCCTACGCCAGCATCAACTGGGTCAGGTTCAAAGGGTCGCTTCACCGGAACCGCCCATGGGCGGTCCCTGTCAGCCTCTCAGTCCCCTAGGCGGGACTCCCCTGACGTGAGGGGAGCATGGCCGTTTCCCGCCGGGCGGTCAATCCCTCAGGTGGCGGGCAGGCCGACACCCCCGGCCGAGGCGGCGCTGAGCGCGACGAAGTTCAGCGCCTGCTGGCGCACCGCCGCGGCCAGTTCCTGCCGGGCCGACAGCAGGCTGCGCTCGGCATCCAGGACCGGGAAGAAATCCGCCTCGCCCAGCTCATAGGAGCTGCGGGTCAGGTTCACCGTCTCGCGCGCGTTCTCGACCAGCCGCGATTGCGCGGCGACGGCGCGGGCGTCGCGGTTATAGCCGGCCAGCGCGTTCTCGACCTCCTCGACCGCGCCCAGGACCGAGGCCTGCCAGGCCAGCCGCGCCTGTTCCGCCCGCGCCTGCGCGGCGGAAAGCTGCGCCTGGTTCGCCCCGCCCGAGAACAGCGGCAGCGAGATCTGCGGCCCGAAGCCCCAGCTCTTGCTGCTGCCGCCGCCGCCGATATTCGTCGGCGTGATCGAGCCGGACAGCGTCAGCCGCGGATAGAAGGCCGCCTGCGCCTCGCCCACATCGGCGGCGGCGGCGGCCAGGTTGCGCTCGGCCATGCGCACGTCGGGGCGCACCCGGACCACGTCGGCCGGCACGCCGACGCTGGCGCTGTAGCGGGCGCGCGGCTGGCCGCCGCCCTGGCGCAGCTGCGCCGCCAGATCGGCGCTGCGCCCGGCGGTCAGCGTGGCCAGCCGGTTCACCGACTGGTCGAAGCCGACCTCCAGCCCCGGCAGCGCCGCCTCGGCCTGCGCCACCAGTTGCTCGGCCTGCAGCACCTCCAGCCGCGAGACGCTGCCGAAGGCGTCCTGGGTGCGGGTCATCTCCAGCGTGCGCTTGCGGCTGGTCAGGCTTTGCCGGGTCAGCGCCAGCGCCTCCTGGTAATAGCGCGCGTCGACATAGGCCGAGGCGATGGCGCTGGCCACGGTCAGCCGCGCCACCTCGGCCGACAGATAGGCCGCGTCCAGCCGGGCCGAGGCGCCCTGCCGCGCCGCCCGGTTCTGGCCGAACAGATCGACCAGCCAGGACACGCCCAGCGTGGCCGAGCTGCTTTCGACGATGCCGGTCTCGCTGCGGTTGCGCGCCGCCGCGCCCTGCGCATCGACCTGCGGCAGGTCGCTGGCGCCGACCAGCCGCGCATTGGCCTGGGCCTCGCGGATGGTGGCGACGGCGGTCTGCACGTCCAGGTTGCGATTCAGTCCGGCGGCGATCAGCCCGTCCAGCCGCTTGTCGCGGAACGCCGCCCACCAGGCGTTGGCGCCGGCGCGGCGGGCCGGGGAACTGGCGGCGAAGGCGCCGGCCACCTCGGCGCGGGGCGCGGTATGGCTGACCGGGTTGCAGGCGGCCAGCGCCAGGGTCGAGACAAGCCCGCCCAGCAGGCCGCGGCGGGAAAGAGGCAAGGTCTGGATCATCCGAAACTCTCTGTTGAACGCGGCCCGGCTGGGGCCGCGGAAAGGGAAATGGCGGCACGGGCGGCCTTGGTCCCGCCCGTGCCTTGCGGCGGCGCCGGAGCCTAGCCCGCCGTATCGGCCTGCGGCCCGGCCGCCGTCCTGCCGCCGGTCAGCCGGCTGACCCCGCCCAGCACGAAGACGAAGAACACCGGCACGAAGAACACCGCCAGCACCGTGGCCGCGACCATGCCGCCGATCACCCCGGTGCCGATGGCGTTCTGGCTGGCCGCCGAGGGTCCGGTGGCGATGGCCAGCGGCACCACGCCCAGCGTGAAGGCCAGCGAGGTCATCAGGATCGGGCGAAAGCGCAGCTTCGCCGCCGTCACCGCCGCGTCGATCAGGCTTTGCCCCTGCTCGCGCAGGTCCTTGGCGAACTCGACGATCAGAATGGCGTTCTTGGCGGAAAGCCCGATGATCGCGATCAGCCCCACCTTGAAATAGATGTCGTTGGGCATGTCGCGCAGCATGACGGCGACGACGCAGCCCAGGACGCCCAGCGGCACCACCAGCATCACCGAAAGCGGGATCGACCAGCTTTCGTAAAGCCCCGAAAGCAGCAGGAAGACGAACAGGATGCTCATCGCGTAAAGCAGCGTCGCCTGGCTACCGGCCTGGATCTCCTCCAGCGACTGCCCGGTCCATTCATAGCCGAAGCCCGGCGGCAGCTCGGCCGCCAGCCGCTCCATCTCGGCCATGGCGGCGCCCGAGCTGTAGCCCGGGCCGGCAGCGCCGGCGATGCGGATCGCGGGATAGCCGTTATAGCCCACGACCTGCGACGGCCCCTGCTCCCATGCCACGCTGGCGAACGAGGAAAACGGCACCATCCCGCCACCCGCGTTGCGCACGGTCAGCGCCAGGATGTCCTCGGCCTGCATGCGACTGTCGTCCTCGGCCTGCATGACCACGCGCTGCATCTTCCCGGCATTGGGGAAGTCGTTGATATAGGCCGAGCCCAGGTATTGCGAGATCGTCGCCGAAATGTCGGCGAAGGTCACGCCGAAGGCATTGGCCTTTTCGCGGTCGATGGTGACGAAGACCTGCGCGGCCGAGGGCAGCCCCTCGATGCGCAGCCCGGTGGCGATGCCGTTTTCCTGCGCCTTGGCGATGATCTGCTGAGCGGCTGCCAGCAGCGCCTCCTGCCCCTGCCCGCCGCGGTCCTGCAAGCGGAAGCTGAAGCCGCCGGTGGCGCCGAAGCCGGGGATCGGCGGCGGCGACAGCGCAAAGGCCTGCGCGTCCTGATAGCCGAACATCTCCATGTTCGCGGCATTGGCGATGTCCTGCGCCGATTGCTCGCGCTCGGCCCAGTCCTTGAAGGTGACGAACATCAGCCCCGCGTTCGGCCCCTGCCCCGAAAAGCTGAAGCCGCGGATCGCCACGGTATTCTCGACCGCATCGCTGCGCTGGAACATCTGCGTGGCCTGGCCCAGCACCTCGTCCGTGCGGTTGGAACTCGCCGTGGCCGGGGTCTGGATGTCGGCGATGATGAAGCCCTGGTCCTCGTTCGGCAGGAAACTGGTCGGCAGGCGCAGGAAACCCATGGCCGTCGCGCCGACCAGCACCAGATAGAACGCCATCATCACCAGCCGCCGCCGCGTGACCAGTCCGACCGCGCTGGTGTAACGCTCGGTCAGCCGGTCGAAATTGCGGTTGAACCAGCCGAAGAAGCCCTTCCTTTCGTGATGGCCGCTGATCGGCTTCAGGAAGGTCGCGCAAAGCGCCGGGGTCAGCGTCAGCGCCAGGAAGGCCGAGAACAGGATCGACACCACCATGGTCAGCGCGAACTGGCGATAGATGATGCCCGACGAGCCGGGAAAGAAGGCCATCGGCACGAAGACCGCCGCCAGGACCAGCGTGATGCCGACGATGGCGCCCGAAATCTGGCCCATGGCCTTTTCCGTCGCCTCGCGCGGGGGCAGCCCCTCGGTCGCCATGATGCGCTCGACGTTCTCGATCACCACGATGGCGTCGTCGACCAGGATGCCGATGGCCAGCACCATGGCGAACATGGTCAGCACGTTGATCGAGAACCCCGCCGCCAGCATGACCGCCACCGTCCCCGTCAGCGCGATGGGCACCACGATGGTCGGGATGATAGTATAGCGGAAATTCTGCAAAAACAGGAACATCACCACAAAGACCAGCGCCACCGCCTCCAGCAGCGTGTGCAGCACCTTCTCGATCGACGCCTCGACGAAGGGGGTAGTGTCATAGGGGATGGTATGGCTGACGCCGTCGGGGAAGAACCGCGACAGCTCCTCCATCTTCTGGTGCACCGCCTCGGAGGTGCTCAGCGCATTGCCGGCGGCCGAAAGCTGGATGCCCAGCGCCGCCGCCGGCTTGCCGTTGATGCGCGAGGCGAAGCTGTAGCTTTCCGCGCCCACCTCCAGCCGGGCCACGTCGCGGAGCAGCACGGTCGAGCCGTCGGGATTGGCGCGCAGCACGATCTTGCCGAACTCCTCGACATCGTCGAGCTGCCCCTTGATCAGCACGGTCGCGGTCAGCTGCTGGCCGATGGGGTTCGGGTCGGCGCCGACCTTGCCCGCCGCGACCTGCGCGTTCTGCGCCCGCACCGCCGCGACGATCTCGGCCGAGCTGAGGTTCAGCCCGGTCATCTTGGCCGGATCGACCCAGATCCGCAGCGCCCGTTCCGGGGCAAAGACCTGCGCCCGGCCCACGCCCTCGATGCGGCGGATCTCGCCCGCCACGTTGCGGTTCAGGTAATCGCCCAGCGCGATGTCGTCCATCGCCCCGTCGTCCGAGGTCAGCGCGACCATCATCAGGAAGCCCGTGCCCGCCTCTTCGATCAGCACGCCCTGGTCGACCACGCTTTGCGGCAAGAGCGGTTCGACCCGCGCCACGGCGTTCTGCACGTCCACCTGGGCGCGGGCGATGTCGGTGCCCGGCTCGAAGGTCGCCGTGATCGACATGGCCCCCGAACTGTCCGAGACGGATTCGTAATAGGCCAGCCCCTCGACGCCGTTCAACTCGTCCTCGATGGGCTGGGCGACGGCCTGGTTGATCTCTCCCGGCGCGGCGCCGGTATAGGCGGTCGAGATGGTGATCTGCGGCCAGGCCACCTGCGGATATTGCGCGATGGGCATCATCGGCAGCGCCAGCACCCCGGCGATGACGATGAAGATCGAGATCACCCAGGCCAGCACCGGCCGGTGAATGAAGAACCGTGCCATCGCCCTACTCCTGCGCAGGCGCCGGGGCGGGCGCTTCGGCCGCCGCGGCGGCACCGGCCGGCACCGCCGGCTGGGCCGCGTCCACAGGCTGCGGCACCACCTTGGCGTCGGGGTAAAGCTTCTGCGCGCCGGCCACCACGACGCGGTCGCCCGGCTTCAGCCCGCTTTCCACCAGCCAGCGGTTGCCGGCGGTCTGGCCCAGCGTCACGTCGCGGCGCTCGACCGTGTCGGCATCCTTCAGCGCATAGACATAGGCCTGGCCCGACTGGTCGCGCTGCACCGCCATCTGCGGCACGGTCAGGGCGTTGTCGCGCACCGCCTGCTCGATCCGCACCCGGACGTAAAGCCCGGGCAGCAGGTCGCCCTCGGGGTTCGGGAACTCGGCGCGCAGCGTGATCTGCCCGGTCGAGCTGTCCACGCTCGCCTCGGAAAACAGCAGCTTGCCGGGATGGGCATATTCGCTGCCGTCGTCGAAGATCAGCCGCACCGCCGCCGCGTCGGCCGAGATCATGGCCAGTTGCCCCGCCGCCAGGGCCCGGCGCAGCGCGAACAGTTCGGACGAGGACTGGGTGAAGTCCACATAGACCGGGTCGAGCTGCTGGATCGTCGCCATGATGTCGGTCTGGGCGTTGACCAGCGCGCCCTCGGTCACCAGCGCCCGGCCGACCACGCCGGCGATGGGCGCCGCGACCTCGGTATAGGAACGGTTCAGCTGCGCCTCCTGCAGCGAGGCGCGGGCGATGGCCACATCCGCCTGGGCCTGGGCCAGCGCGGTGGCGGCATTGTCCAGGTCGACCCCCGCCGTCACCTTGCGCTCGCGCAGGGCGCGGGCACGCTTTTCCTGGTCGGCGGCGTTCAGCGCCGTGGCCTCGGCCCGGGCCAGCGCGCCCTCGGCGCTGGCGACGCGCACGTCATAGGGGGCGGGGTCGATGCGGTAAAGCACATCGCCCGCCTCGACCTTGCCGCCCTGCTCGAAGACGCGCTCGATCACGATGCCGCCGACGCGCGGCCGCACCTCGGCGGTGCGGGTCGCGGCCACGCGGCCGGGCAATTCGTTCACCACCGGCAGCGCCTCGGGCGTCATTTCCTGCACGCTGACCTGCGGCGGCGGCAGTTGCTGCGCCGCCACCGGGGCGGCCGCCATCAGGCAGCAAAGCACAAGCCCGGCGCAGACGCCGGGAGAAAGTCTCATGGTCATGGTTCTTTCCTGGGAAGGCTGAATGGTTCGGGGAGGGGTCAGTCTCCGGCTGCGCCGGGGTCGCTTTCCGCGACCGCCATCAATTCATCAAGGATCTCGTTGCGGGTTTCCTGGTCGAAACGGTGGAAGCCGAAATATTCCAGGAACGCCATGCCGTGCAGCGTCAGCAGCGCCATCAGCATCCGCCGCCGGTCGGCCGCCTGGGCCGCCACCGTCTCGGCATCGCTGGCCAGCTTTTCGCGCATGATCTCGCGGCATTCGGCATGCTCGCCCATGCTGGCGCTGACCAGCAGCGCCATGTCCAGCTCCTCGTCGGTCGGCACGCGGCGGTATTCGTCGATCAGCGCGCGCAGCCGCGCGTTCGGCTCGCCCTCGCACCGGGCGCGGATCTCGACGAAGCGCGCCTGATGCTGGGCCATCTTGTGGCGGATGAAGGCGGCCAGCAGCCCGGCCTTGCTGTCGCAATCATAGACCACGCTGGACTTGCTGATCCCCGCCTCCTTGGCGACGGCGTCGATGCTGAGCCCGGTGATGCCCGAGCGCCGCGCCACCCGCTCGATGGCGGCCATCAGCTCGTCGCGGTCGATCGTGCGCTTGCGTCCCATATCCGGTCCGATAATTTCAATACGACCGTTCGTTTATAATTCTGCCGGCAAGCTGTCAACCGCCCGATGCGCACCCCTCGCCGCCGGCATGGGCGATCGCGGCGGCCGGCGTCAGGTTTTCTCCACCTCGGGGGTCGCCCGGCCGGCGCCGTCCTTGCGCCGCCTGTCCAGCACCTGCTGATGCTCGATGATCCGGCTCACCGTCAGGCGGCAGGCTTCGTCGGCGGCGTGCAGGGGACGCGCCACGCGATCCTCCAGCGAGGCCATCGCCCGCGCCGGAGCCATGACCTTGCGGGCGGCGATATGGCCCAGCGGCCGGTTCTCCAGCACGAACATCTCCAGCCAGGCGCCGTTATAGGTGTTCTCGAAGCCGATGACGGATCGCTCGGCGCCAAGGGCATAGACCGCGATCAGGTCGCCCTGCCCTGGCGCCGGTGCCGCGCCTTCCGCGGCGGGCGTCAGCGCCTCGGCGATCTCATAGCGCCCAAGCAGCCAGCGCATCGCCAGCTCCGGCTCGTCGCGCAGGGCCGCGGGCAGGTCCTCTGCCCTGCCCGACCGGAACGCGGCAAGAAGCGCGGTGTCCAGGCAACGCCACTGCCCGGTGGCCGCGGAATGGAATGTCAGCAGAAAACGCATCGTCAGCTCGACCTTTGTTCTGTTCTTGCTGCCGGCGGGTCACGAGGGCCACTTAGGCACGAGAACCCGCGCCTGCAAGGGGCGGCGATGTCGCAGCCGTCCCCGCAGCGCCTGCCGGGACCGCAAGACGGCGGCGGATTGCCCGGCCGATCCCGCCGCCTGCGCCCTGCGCCCCGGCACGCGGCGGGCGCATCCCGTCCCATCAGGACTCCGTGTCCCTTGCCCCGATCATCCGTGAACGGAACATCCGCATTGAAATATATGCCGAAACCCGACCGGGGCAGCGCTCAACAAGATGTGCTCCCGGGTGCGGCCGCAATGCGAAAACCATGGTCGCGCGGGGATGCGAACCGCGCTAGAAGCATCGCCAGGCGGGCCGCCCCGGACAAGGGCCGCGCCCGCGCCGATCCCCTGTCGCCCGGCCGCCGCCGGCCGAACGTCACGGAGCACCCGATGCGCAAGCCCGTCCTCCTTGTCCTGATCGCCGCGGCGCTTGTCGCCCTGTGGGCCGGGCTGGCCGGGATCACCCAGGGCAAACCCGCGACGCCCGGCTATATCAGCGCCGAGGTCGCGCGCGGTTCTCTTGAGGTATCGGTTCTTGCTGAGGGTCGTTTGAAGCCTTCGAACCTTGTTGCGGTGGGTGCGCAGGTTTCGGGTCGGATCACCGAGCTGGCGGTGGTTCTGGGCCAGCGGGTGGAG
>NZ_JASSPE010000028.1:0-37795 GCF_030234105.1 Paracoccus sp. SSJ
CATGCGACAGGCTCAGCCGCGCGGCGATGGGGGCCTGGCGGTTCTCGGGGAAATCCAGCTCGGCCTCGGCGACATGCACCGGCTCGGGCAGGATCTCGGTCAGGATCGACAGCGCGTTGATGCCGGGGTCGAAGACGCCCATGCCGCCGGCCTGAAAGATCCAGTCCTGGCCGGGATGCCATTTGCGCACGTCCTCGCGCCAGGTGATCCGGCCCTCGCGGATCACGCGGCCGGCCAGCCACGCCTTGGCCGCCGCCACCGCATGGGCCATGCGCGAATGCCAGCTGGCATACAGCGTCACGCCCTGCGCCTGCGCCAGATCGCGCAGGATATGCACCTCGGCCAGCGTCGCGCCGGGCGGCTTTTCCAGCATCAGGTGGCGGCCGGCGCGCAGCACCGCCTGCGCCGCCTGAAAGCGCGGCACGGGCGGCAGGCACAGGCTGACGGCACCGATGTCGGGGCGGGCCTCCAGCATGGCCTCGATGCGCGGGAAGGCCTCGACCCCATCGACCCGGCCGTGGCGGCTGACCGTCGCGGCCAGTTCCCAGTCCGGGCTGGAGGCCAGCGCCGGAACGTGCTGGTCCAGCGCGATCTTGCCGATGCCGACGAGCGCGATCCGCATCAGTGGCTGTCCTTTCCGACCGGGTTGCCGCGGCAGCCGCGCAGGAAATCCAGGTCCGCGCCGGTATCCGCGCCCATGACATGCTGCTGGTGCAGCCAGGCATAGCCGCTGGCAGGCTGGTCGGACAGCGGCTTCCACGCCGCCAGCCGCGCCGCCAGTTCCGCGTCCGAAATGTCCAGGTGCAGCCGGCGGTTCGGCACGTCCAGTTCGATCATGTCGCCGTCGCGGACCACGGCCAGCGGCCCGCCCGCCGCCGCCTCGGGCGAGGTATGCAGCACCACGGTGCCGTAAGCCGTCCCCGACATGCGCGCATCGGACACCCGCACCATGTCGGTGATGCCCTTGCGCAGCACCTTGGGCGGCAGGCCCATGTTGCCGACCTCGGCCATGCCGGGATAGCCCCTGGGGCCGCAGTTCTTCAGCACCATGACGCAGGTCTCGTCGATGTCCAGCGCCTCGTCCTCGATCCTGGCCTTGTAGTCGTCGATGTCCTCGAAGACGACCGCCCGGCCGCGATGCACCATCAGGTGCGGGCTGGCGGCCGAGGGCTTCAGCACCGCCCCGTTCGGCGCCAGGTTGCCGCGCAGTACAGCGATGCCGCCCTGGTCGGTCAGCGGCCGGTCGGCGGGCAGGATCACCTCCTCGTTCCAGTTCACCACCTCCTTGACCTCGTCCCAGATCGTGGCGCCGCTGACGGTCAGCGCGTCGCGGTGAAGCTGCCCGGCCTCGCCCAGCCGCTTGATGACCACCGGCAGGCCGCCGGCATGAAAGAATTCCTCCATCAGGTATTGGCCCGAGGGCATCAGGTTCACGATGGTCTTGACGTCGCGCCCCAGCCGGTCCCAGTCCGCCAGCGTCACATCGACCCCGACCCGGCCCGCCAGCGCCAGCAGGTGGATCACCGCGTTGGTCGAGCCGCCGATGGCGCCATTGGTGCGGATCGCGTTCTCGAAGGCCTGCTTGGTCAGGATGTCGCTGGGCTTCAGGTCGTCCCTGACCATCTGCACGATGCGCCGGCCCGACAGCTGCGCCATGGTGCGGCGGCGCGAATCCACCGCCGGGATCGCGGCATTGCCCGACAGCGCCATCCCCAGCGCCTCGGCCATGCTCGCCATGGTGCTGGCAGTGCCCATGGTGTTGCAGGTGCCCGAGGACCGCGACATGCTGGCCTCGGCCTCCAGGAACTCGGCCTGCGTCATCTCTCCCGCCTTCACGGCCTCGGAGAATTTCCACAGATGCGTGCCCGAGCCGATGCGCTCGCCCCGGAACCAGCCGTTCAGCATCGGCCCGCCGGTAACGACGATCGAGGGGATGTCGGTCGAGGCCGCCCCCATCAGCAGGCTGGGCGTGGTCTTGTCGCAGCCCACCAGCAGCACCGCCCCGTCGATGGGCTGGCCGCGGATCGTCTCTTCGATGGCCAGCGCCGCGAGGTTGCGAAACATCATCGCGGTCGGGCGGAAGGTGTTCTCGCTGGCCGAGAAAACCGGCACCTCGACCGGAAAGCCGCCGGCCTCCCAGACCCCCGCCTTCACCTTTTCCGCCAGCTCGCGCAGATGGCCGTTGCAGGGCGTCAGGTCCGACCAGGTGTTCAGGATGCCGATCACCGGGCGGCCGTCGAACAGGTCGTGCGGATAGCCCTGGTTCTTCATCCAGCCGCGGTGATAGATCGCGTCGCGCGAGGTGCCGCCATACCAGTGCTGCGAACGAAGCTGGCGCGGCCATGGGGCAGGGGTAAAGGACGGCGTGCTGGACATGGGCGACCTCTAGAGGGTGGCGACGGCGACCGGCGCCGCATCGTTGGGCATCTGGACCAGCGGGTTGCGCAGCGGCAGGCCGAGCGCGGGGGCCTCGATCTGGAACACGTCGCCCGGCCGGGCATGGACGCCGTCGGCAAAGGACAGCGTCGCCGTGCCGAAGAAATGCACATGCACGTCGCCCGGCTGCCGGAACAGCGGGTACTTGAAATGGTGGCGTTCCAGGTTGGCGATGCTGTGGCTCATGTTCGCCTCGCCCGACAGGAAGGGCCTTTCCCAAAGCACCGCCCCGTCGCGCAGGATGCGGCTGGTGCCCTCGACATGCTGCGGCAGATCGCCCAGCAGCATCTCGGGGCCATAGCTTGCCGGGCGCAGCTTGGAATGCGCGAGCCACAGGTAGTTGCCGCGCTCGGTCACATGGTCCGAGAACTCGTTGCCAAGCGCAAAGCCCAGGCGAAAGGGCGTGCCGTCCGGGCCGATCAGGTAGAGCCCGGCGATCTCGGGCTCCTCGCCCGCGTCCAGCGCGAAGTCGGGCGAGGCCAGCGCCGCGCCCGGCGCTGCCACCGCATGGCCGTTACCCTTGTAGAACCATTCCGGCTGCACGCCCACCTCGCCCGGGCGCGGCTTGCCGCCCTCCAGCCCCATGCGGAACATCTTCATGCTGTCGGTCAGCTCGCCCGCATCGGGCGCGCCATGCATCGCGTCCCGTGTCGCGGCCGAGCCCAGATGCGTGAGCCCGGTGCCGGTCAGATGCAGATGCGCCGGGTCGGGATGATCCACGGGCGGCAGAACCCGCCCCTCGGCAAGCGCAGCGGCCAGGTCCACCGCCGCGCCTTGGCCGCGGCGCGCCGCCTCGTCGGCCAGCCCGCGCCCGGCGGCGATGGCGGCCAGCGCCAGGGCGCGGGTGCTGTCCACGCCCGGAACCAGATGCGCGGCATCGCCGTCACGCAAGGCCACCGCACGGCCGCCATCCGGCAAAAGCAATTGCGACAAAAACATGGATCAGCCTTACATTCTCAGTTGGGGTGATGCGGTGACTGCAGCCCGTCCCAGTTGGCGGAACATGGAAAGATGATCGCCAATACAGTGGCGGCAACTCTGGATGACATGATTTCCTCTCCCTCGCAGCGCATGGCCGCGTCGACCCGGAGGGCCTAGCCAGCACGATAGCGAGTAATCTACATGATAATAAAATTACATTAATGCCATTCTGTATGCCTAGATTGGTATACCTTGTGCCTCTCCCGCAGCATGCTAATCACGTGGGGCTTCGGCTTGGGCATGGCGAGCACACGGTGGGAAAATGGCGTCGCCGGTTTGCCGAGCATCGGATTGAGGGGCTAACCGACCAATATCGCTCAGGGCGGCGGCCACGGACGGTATTGGATGCGCAGGTTGCAGGCTGCTGCCTCTCTGATCGCGGGTCTTCTAGGTTCCCACGGGACGCGGTTCCGGTGATGCCGTGCTCAGGACTGATGCCGACCATGTCGAGCACGCCAATGGGATGGGGAGGTCGGAATTGCATTGAACCAGCATAATGTTGGCGGCCACGGCGCCGGCCACGGACCGAAGCATGCACCCAGGTCGATCTCACACGAAGGCTGCCAAGCAGGAAAGCAGTCCATTTGATACACACATAAGACCGCGGCCCGGCGGCGCATTGCGCCTGCGCAAAACAACTTGACTGGGACAACCCCGTTACCGAAACTTGGAGCCTGGGAGAGATGGGGAGGTGCCACGGAAAGAGGCGTCTTAATCCTGTGAACAGCAGAACAAGCCGGCAAACTCTTGTGGCACACCAATTTGATGTTCCCGCAACATCGGTGACCTCCAACGGAGGAAGCTACGATCACCCGCCCGAAGTGCGGGCCGCCGCTTACAGATGTTCAAACCATTCGGCAGCATAGCCGCGCAGCGCTTCGGCGTGAGCGGGCATGAGGCGTGGCCTGCCTTGTTCGACCACCGCATCCGGCAGGCAGAGCAGAGCCGCACCGACGGATGTGCCGGTGGCTGAGGCCGCGGTTTCGACGCCCTCGCCGCACAAGGCCGACAGCATATCGAGAAAGTCGCCGTTTCGCGCGAAGGGCCCCTCGATGATCGTGGGCCCCTGCGCCCCGACCAGATCGAGGCAGGTCGCCGTCATCAGCGCCAGATACCAGGACAAGGCGACCATGCACTGCCCGTCGGTCGCCGGTCGGCGGGTCCATTCCATCTCGCGGCCTCGGAACGGGCCCGAGCCCGGCTCGACCGCCGGCAGGATCATCAGGCCGGCATCCAGCACGGCGGCGCGATCCCCGTCGGAGGGCTGGGCCGTGCTGCCGGCGCGGATGATCTCGAATTCGCGCCCGCCCATGAACCGGGCCGAGGGCACGGGTCGGCCAAGCGCGCTGACATTGACCAGGACGTCGCGCGCCGGATCCAGCCGTTCACCCGCGCCGCCCACCGCCATGGCCACCACCCAGGTGCCGGTCGAGACCACCGCGAAGGGCGCCTGCCGCGCCAGTACATGCGGGAAAAGCGAGGCGTTGCTGTCATGGATGCCGACCGCGACCGGGGTGCCGGCGGGAATGCCGGTCCAGCCCGCGACCTCGGGCGACAGCCCGCCCAGCACCTCGTTCGAGCGGCGCGCGGGCGCGAAGCGGCCGGCCAGCCCCAGCCGCTCGACCAGCGGCGAGAAACGGCCCTGCCACGGATCCCAGAGATCGGTGTGGCAACCGAGCGAGGTCATGTCCGAGGCCAGTTCGCCGGTCAGCCGCCAGCCCCAGTATTGCGGATAGGTCACGACATGCGCGACGCGCCCGGCAAGATCGGGATGGGCGGCCAGCAGCCAGTGAAGCTGCGCGCCGAGGTTCAGCCCCAGCGACAGCCGGGGCGAGCCGGTCAGCGCGAAATCCGGCCGGATCGCGTCATAGCGCGCCGCCAGCGCATCCGGCCCGGAATGCTCGTAATCCAGCATCGGCGCCGCCACGCGGCCCTGCCGGTCCAGCAGCACGGCCGCAGCGCCATGCGTGGTGATCGAGATCGCATCCACGCCATGCTCGGCCTGGAAGGCCCCCAGATGCGTCAGGAAGAACCGCCAATGCCCATCCAGATCGACATGAGGCCAGGGCGGGCCGGGCAAGGAACGGTTCGGGCGGGTGACGACGGCGATCTCGGCCAGCGTCCCGCCATCGACCAGCGCCAGCTTGGCATTGGTCTTGCCGATGTCGATGACGGCGACATGGGTCATGGCAGGTGGAACATCGGGATCAGAGGCACCGCCACCGGCTCGTCGTCGGGACGGGTTTCCATGATGTCGGCCATATGCGCCCACCAGCGCCGCACCACCGGATGCGCCGGCAGATCGTCCATGCCGTGATCGTCCGGGCGCCAGAGCACCGCGAAGAGCGCATCGGTTTCGGGGTCGAGATGGATCGAATAGTCCTGCACCCCCGCCTGCTTCAGCAAGACGACGAGTTCGGGCCAGATCGCGTCATGGCGGCGGCGGTATTCCTCGGCCATGCCGGGCTTCAGCATCATCCGGAAAGCATGTTTCTGCATCACCGCCTCCGCGCCATGGCCCAGAGCCGCGGGAGGGCGATGACCGAGATCAGCAGCGCGCCGGTGACGATGGACATGACGATGCCGGGAACGTTCAGCAGGCCGAGGCCGAAGGTCACCAGCCCCATCACCAGCGCCGCCAGCACCACGCCCAGGACGCTGCCCGAACCGCCCAGGATGCTGACCCCGCCCAGCACGACGATGGTCACCACTTCGAGCTCGAAACCGGCGGCGATCGAGGGCCGGGTCGAGCCCAGCCGCGAGGTCAGGCAGATCGCGGCGATGCCGCTCATCAGCCCGGTGAGCAGGAACAGGGCGAAGCGGACGCGCTCGACCCGGATGCCCGAGAAGCGCGCGGCGGTGGCGTTGTTGCCGATGGCATAGACCATGCGGCCGAAGCTGGTGCGGTGCAGCAGGATGCCGAAGACCAGCGCGGCCAGGGCGAAGATCACCAGCTCGACCGTGATGACCCAGAAGACATAGCCCTGCCCGAACCAGGCGAAGCTCTCGGGGTAGCCGGTGAAGGCGCCGTCGCCCAGCACGATATAACTGACGCCGCGAAACAGGCTCATCGTGCCGATGGTCACGACGATGGAGGGCAGGCCGAAGCCCGCGACCAGAAGCCCGTTGAAGGCCCCGCAAAGCAGACCCGTCCCCAGCCCAAGCAGGACCAGCACCGGGGTCGGGGCGCCCGCCGTCATCGCCAGGCCCATCACCGTCGAGGCCAGCGCGATGATCGCACCCACGGAAAGGTCGATCTCGCCGGCGACGATCAGCATGGCCATGGCGAAGGCGATCATCGCCTTTTCGGTGAAGTTGAAGCTGGCGTCCGACAGGTTCCACGGATCGAGGAAATAGGGCGAGGCCAGCGCGTTCAGGATGAAGATGGCGATGGCGACGACCAGCAGCAGCGCCTCCCAGCTTTTCAGCGCGCGCGCGGCGGGACTGCTCAGGCGGTCGGGAATGTGGCGTCCGTTGATCGCGGTGGTCATGTCCGATGCTCCGCCTGTTTCAGGATGATGCGGCCGGGATCGCGGCGGCTGGCCGCGTTGAAGGCGATGGCCAGAAGGATCGCGCTTCCCGAGATCGCCATCTGCCAGAAGGGCGAGATGCCGACGACCGGCAGCGCGTTCTTGATGATGCCCAGGAACAGCGCGCCCATGACCGCCCCGGCGACCGAGCCCGCGCCGCCCGCGATCGCGATGCCCCCGATCACGCAGGCCGCGACCACGTCAAGCTCGAACCCCGCGGCGATGTCGACATAGGCCACGGCATAGCGCGCGACCCAGAGATAGCCGGTCAGCCCGGCCAGCGCGCCGGAAAGCACGAAGGCCGCGCATTGCGTGCGCCCGACCGAGATGCCGGTATAGACCGCAGCATGGGGATTGCCGCCGACCGCGTAGAAGGCACGGCCCAACGGCGTCCGCGTCAGCAGCAGCGCCATGGCCGCGATGCCGGCAAGGCCGATCCAGGCCATGACCGGCAGGCCCAGGACGACGGTGCGGGGGAAGGCCTTGAACGCATCGCTCATCTGATGGGCGTTGATCCAGGCGCCGCCGGTCATCAGGAAGATCGAGCCGCGATAGATCGTCATCGTGCCCAGCGTGACGACGATGGACGGAATGCCCAGCCGCCAGACCAGCAGCCCGTTCACCGCCCCCAGCGCCGCGCCCAGCAGGACCACCGCCAGCAGGATCACCGGCAAGGGCACCCCGGCCCCGTTCATCAGCGCCGCGACCATGCCGCACAGCGCCAGGTTGGCCGCGACCGACAGGTCGATGCATTTCGTCAGGATCACCGCCATCTGACCCAGCGCCAGCAGGATCAGCGGCGAGGTATCGGTCAGCACCCGCGCCAGGTTGCGCGGCGCGACGAAGCCGGGAAAGCGGCTGGCGATGGCGGCCAGCAGCGCCAGAATGGCCAGGGCCAGGATCGTCTCGCGCGATTTCAGCATGCTCATGCGGCTTCTCCTTCGCCGGGACGCGGGGCATCGCGGTCCAGGCCGACGGCGGCACGCACCAGGTTTTCCGGCGTCATCCGCTCGCCTGCGAACTCGCCGGCGATGCGGCCCTCGCGCATGACGATCACCCGGTCGGACATGCCCAGCACTTCGGGGATCTCGCTGCTGACCATGATCACCGATAGGCCTTGGCTGGCCAGTTCGGACATGAAGTCATGCACCGCCGCCTTGGAGCCGATGTCGATGCCCTTGGTCGGCTCGTCCAGGATGATGACGCGCGGACGTGTGGCCAGCCATTTGGCGATGACAACCTTTTGCTGGTTGCCGCCCGACAGCAAAGCCACATCCTGATCGAGGCTCGCCGCCCGCAGGTCCAGCCGCTGGGTGTATTCGCGGGCCAGCGCGAATTCCTCGGTCAGGCGCAGGAAGCCCGCTCGGCTGGTGCGCGCCAGCGACGGCAGGGTGACGTTCTGAAAGATGGGCAGCCCCTTGACGGCGCCCTGCCGGCCGCGATCCTCGGGGACATAGACGATGCCGGCCTCAACCGCCTGCGCGGTCGAGCGGATGACCCGCACCTTGCCCTCGATCCGGCAGGCGCCTTTCGAGGGCCGGGTGATGCCGAACAGCGCCTGCATCACTTCGGAGCGCCCGGCGCCGACCAGGCCGTAAAAGCCCAGGATCTCGCCGCGATGCAGGGTGAAGGTGATGTCCGCGAACTCGGTCGGGTGGCTGTAGCCGGCGACGGTCAGCACCGGTTCGCCGATCCGAGCCGGACGCTTGGGATAGATCTGGTCGACCGAGCGACCGACCATCATGCGCACCAGATCGGCTTCGGTCACATCCTGCATCAGCCCGTGGTCGACGAACTGGCCGTCGCGGAACACGGTCCAGCGGTCGGCGATGCGGAAGATCTCGTCGAACTTATGGCTGATGAACAGGATGGCCTTGCCCTGCGCCTTGAGCTTCTCCACCAGGTCGTAAAGTTCGGCGATCTCCTTGTGCGACAGCGCGGCGGTCGGCTCGTCCATGATGACGACGCGGGCGTCGATGGACAGGGCGCGGGCGATGGCGACCAGGTGCTTGCTGGCGATACCCAGATCGCGCAGCCGCACAGTGGGGTTCAGATCGGCGCCGATGCCTTCCAGGATGGCGCGGGCACGCTCGCGCATGGCGCGCCGGTCGATCAGGCCCCAGCGGTTGCGGGGCGCATGGCCGATAAAGATGTTCTCGGCCACCGTCAACTCGTCGAAGAGCACGGTTTCCTGATGGATCGCGGTCACGCCCGCCTCGCCCGCAGCCTGGGCGGTAGGAAAGGCGACAGGCCGGCCATCCACCAGGATCTCGCCCTCGTCGGGCTGGTAGATGCCGGTCAGGATCTTGACGATGGTGGACTTGCCCGCACCGTTCTCGCCGATCAGCGCGGTCACCTGGCCAGAATAGAGGTCGAGTTGCACGCCACCAAGCGCACGCACTCCGGGAAAGGTCTTGACGATGCCGCGCAGCGACAGCACCGTGGCTGCGCCGTCCTGCGGCCGATACTCAGCCTGCATGATAACATCCTTTGAGGCAGGGATCCCCGGTGCGTCCTGCGCGCCGGGGCAGCGTTCCGGCGATCAGAAGATCGAGCTGAATTGGTCGATGTTGCCGGCATCGTAGACGAAGGGATCGGCCATGGCGGCCTCGGTGTTCTCGTCCAGCGTGATCTCGCCCATGCGGCCGATCGGGATGGTCGCGCCCGGCTCGGCCTTGGCATCGCCCTTGGCCAGGTGATAGGCGGCCATGGTCGCCGAATAGCCCAGGTCGATGGGGTTCCAGATCGCGAAGCTTTCCGAGACCCCCGACTTGACATGACCGGCCATTTCCGACGGCAGGCCGAGGCCGGTCACGTTCACCTGGCCGATCTTGCCAGCATCGGTGGCCGCCTGCGCCGCAGCGACGATGCCCACCGAGGTCGGCGCGATGATCGCCTTGAGATTCGGATAGGTCTGCATCAGGCCCTGCGCCTCACGATAGGACTTGTCAGCCAGGTCGTCGCCATAGACCGTCCCCACCACCTTTACGTTCGGATAGTCGCCCGCGACCTTGTTCATCTCGGCGATCCAGGTGTTCTGGTTGGTCGAGGTGGTGGTGGCCGAAAGCACCGCGACCTCGCCGCCCTCGGGGGGCAGGTGATCGGCGGCCAGCTTGATGATCGTATTGCCGATCAGCGGTGCGGAGGACGGGTTCAGCTGCATCTGCCGGCCCGCCGGCGCGACGCCGGAATCCCAGCTGATGACGGTGATGCCGCGCTGCATGGCCTTTTTCAGGGTGGGCACCAGCGCATCGGTGTCATTGGCGCTGATGGCGATGGCATCGACCCTTTGCGCGATCAGGCTGTTGATGACCTCAATCTGACCCTCGGCGGTGGTGTCGGTCGGGCCGGTATAGATGATCTCGACATCGCCGAGTTCTCGCGCAGCCTCTTGGGCGCCCTTGTTGGCCGCCTCGAAAAAGCCGATGCCAAGCGCCTTGGCGACCAGCGCGATGCGCAGGTTCTCGGCTTGGGCGGCGCCGGTCATCAGCACGCCGGCGACTGCGGCGGTGGTCAGGATCTTGCTCAGAATGCTCATGTCTTCCTCCCCTATGAGCGATGTCGCGCCTTACTCCTCGGCGCGTTTCTTCCGGTTTGAAGCCGCTGCCGCCTCGACCACGATCAGGCGGATATCGGCCGCCTCCAGCATCTTGGCGGCGCGATCCTCGATTCCGTCATCGGTGATGACGGTGTGGATGCGTGTCAGCGGGCAAAGCAGCAGGCTGGAGCGCTGGCGAAACTTCGAGCTGTCGGCCAGCACCACCAACTCGTCAGCCTGGTCGATCAGCTTCTGCTCGGCCTGGACCAGCAGCGGATCACCCTCCATCAACCCCAGCGGCCCCAGGCCACGGCAACCCATGAACATCAGCCGGGCATAGAAGTGGTTGCTGCCGTCCTCGTCGAAGGGCGACAGGATGATGTTCTGTTCGCGATAGATGGCGCCCGCCGGAACCAGCACGGTGTTCTTGGAATGCTTGAGCAGGTGCTCGGCAATAGGAAAGCTGTTGGTAAAGACCTGCAGGCGTCGGGTGGACAGCGGATGCACCATCTGGAAGGTGGTCGTTCCACCGTTGATGATGATGGCATCGCCATCCTGGCACAGTTCGACCGCCGCTTGGGCGATTGCGCGTTTCTGAGCGATATTGATCGTCTGATCGACCGCAAAGGGCCGTGCATTGATCCCGACGAATTGCGGCGGCGCAATGGCCTCGGCGCCGCCACGCACCCGCCGCAGCTTCTTGCCGACATGCAGCTGGGCGATGTCGCGCCGCACCGTCGCCTCTGATGCGCCGGTCAGCGCACAGAGATCGGCAACGGTAACGACCGGCCGCTCCTGCACGGCGGACAGAATGATGCGGTGACGTTCGGTTTCCAGCATGTCTCACTCCCTTGGCGACTCAGTTTCCATCAATTTCGCGCATTGTCAATCATTTTTAAGCGTATGCAGCGTTCATATGGCGTTTATTGATCGAGATTGATTGAAAATGATTGACTTTGAGGCGGACGCAAGGTTATGCGTCTCCTGACCGCGCGGCAACCGCCGCCCGAAAGGGGAGGATCGCATGACCATGACCATGACAATGACCGCCAACCGATTGGAAAACCTGTGGGACGACGCCAAGGCTGCGCCCATGAGCGAATCGGAAAAGCTGCTCTATCGCTCGAACCTGCTCGGGTCGGACAAGCGCGTCACCAATTACGGTGGCGGCAACACCTCGGCCAAGGTGATCGAGACCGATCCACTGACCGGCGAATCCGTCGAGGTGCTTTGGGTCAAGGGCTCGGGCGGTGATATCGGCTCGATGAAGATAGATGGCTTCGCCACGCTCTATATGAGCCGGCTGCACGCGCTGAAGGGCAAGTATCGCGGCCCCGCGCATGAGGACGAGATGGTCGGCTGCCTGCCCCACTGCACCTTCGGTCTGAACCCGCGCGCCGCCTCGATCGACACGCCGCTGCACGCCTATGTGCCCCGTCGCCACGTTGACCACGTGCATTCCGACGCGATCATCGCCATCGCCGCCTCGGTCAATTCGAAAGAACTGACAGCCGAGATCTTCGGCAACGAGATCGGTTGGCTGCCTTGGAAAAAGCCGGGCTATGAGCTGGGTCTGTGGCTGGAGAAGCTGGCGACCGAGAACCCGAAGATGCGCGGCGCGGTGCTGGAAAGCCACGGGCTTTTCACCTGGGCGGATGATGCCAAGGACTGCTATCTGACCACACTGGAGATCATCAACAAGGCCGCCGCCTGGCTGGAGGGAAAGACCGCGGGCAAGCCTGCCTTCGGTGGGGCGAAGGTTCCCACGCTGCCCGAAGCAGAACGTCGCAACATCGCGGCCCGGCTGATGCCGGTGATTCGCGGCCTGATCTCGAAAGAGCGTTACAAGGTCGGCCATTTCGACGACCAGCCCGCGGTCCTGGACTTTGTCGGCTCGAATGCGCTTGAAACCCTTGCGCCCCTGGGCACCTCCTGCCCGGACCATTTCCTGCGCACCAAGATCCGGCCGCTGGTCGTGGATTTCGACCCCGCCAACCCGGACCTGGACGCGACCATCGCCGGCCTTGAAAAGGCCGTCGCCGATTACCGCGCCGATTACACCGCCTATTACGACCGCTGCAAGCACCCCGACAGCCCCGCGCTGCGCGACCCCAATGCCGTGGTCTACCTGGTGCCGGGCGTCGGCATGATCACCTTTGCGCTGGACAAGGCCACGGCGCGCATCTCGGCCGAGTTCTACGTCAACGCCATCAACGTGATGCGCGGGGCCAGCGCGGTGTCCACCTATCAGGGCCTGCCCGAGCAGGAAGCCTTCGACATCGAATACTGGCTGCTGGAGGAGGCGAAGCTGCAGCGGCTGCCAAAGCCGAAATCGCTGGCCGGGCGGGTGGCGCTGGTCACCGGCGGCGCGGGCGGCATCGGCGCCGCCACGGCCGAGCGTTTCCTGCGCGAAGGCGCCTGCGTGATGCTGGCCGATATCGATGCCGATGCCCTCAGGCGCGCGCATGACGGGCTGGCCGGCAGCTTCGGCCCCGACGCGATCCGCTCGGTTTCGGTGAACGTCACCGACGAGAACCAGGTCGCAAGCGCCTATGCCGAAACGGCGGTCGAGTTCGGCGGCATCGACATCCTGGTCTCGAATGCCGGGATCGCCTCTTCGGCCCGGGTCGAGGAAACCTCGCTGGCGTTGTGGAACAAGAACATGGACATCCTTTCCACCGGCTATTTCCTGGTCTCGCGCGAGGCGTTTCGCCTGTTCCGCATCCAGAAGATCGGCGGCTCGGTGATCTTCGTCGCCTCCAAGAACGGTCTGGCGGCCAGCCCCAATGCCAGCGCCTATTGCACCGCCAAGGCGGCCGAGATCCATCTGGCCCGCTGCCTGGCCCTGGAGGGGGCCGAGGCGGGGATCCGCGTCAACGTGGTGAACCCCGACGCCGTGCTGCGCGGCTCGCGCATCTGGGAGGGCGAGTGGCTGGACCAGCGCGCCTCGACCTATGGCACCGACAAGGAGGGGCTCGAGGAGATGTACCGCCAGCGGTCGATGCTGAAACGCTCGGTCCTGCCCGAGGACATTGCCGAGGCCGCCTATTTCCTTGCCAGCGACCTTTCCGCGAAATCGACCGGCAATATCCTGAACGTGGACGCCGGCAACGTCCAGGCTTTCACCCGGTGACGACCATGATCGAGAAATCCGTGATCGAGGCGGAAAACGCCGCCCGCGAGGCCGATCTGCAGGCCGATTACCAGGCCCTTGGCGCTCGTCTTGCGCGCCGGGGCGTCGATATCGAGGCGTTGACCGCCCGTGCCATGTCCTTCGGCGTCGCCGTTCCCAGCTGGGGGACCGGCACCGGCGGCACCCGCTTCGCCCGGTTTCCGGGCGAGGGCGAGCCGCGCGGCATCATGGACAAGCTGGACGATTGCGGCACCATCCACCAACTGACCGCTGCGACGCCTCGGGTCAGCCTGCATATCCCCTGGGACAAGGAAGACCCGGCGCTGCTGCGCGAAAAGGCCGAGGAGGTCGGGCTGGGCTTCGACGCCATGAACTCGAACACCTTCCAGGACCAGCCTGGGCAGGCGCGCAGCTACAAGTTCGGCTCGCTCAGCCATACCGACCCGGAGACGCGCCGGCAGGCGGTCGAGCACAACCTGGAATGCATCGAGATCGGCCGGGCCATCGGATCCAGGGCGCTGACCGTCTGGATCGGCGACGGCTCGAACTTTCCCGGCCAGACCTCGCTGTCGCGGCAGTTCGACCGCTATCTCGACTCGATGAAGGCGATCTATGCCGGGCTGCCCGAGGACTGGCGGATCTTTTCCGAGCACAAGATCTATGAACCGGCCTTCTATTCGACCGTGGTGCAGGACTGGGGCACCAGCCTGATGACCGCGCAGGAACTGGGCCCGCAGGCGCAATGCCTGGTGGACCTGGGCCATCACGCCCCGAACGTCAATATCGAGATGATCGTGGCGCGGCTGGTGCGGGCCGGCAAGCTGGGCGGCTTCCATTTCAACGACAGCAAATATGGCGACGACGACCTGGACAGCGGCACCATCGAGCCCTTCCGCCTGTTCCTGGTCTTCAACGAACTGGTCGAGCTGGAGAACACGCCCGGCCTCGACCTGGCCCATATGATCGACCAGAGCCACAATGTCACCGATCCGATCGAAAGCCTGATCGTCTCGGCCGGCGAGATCCAGCGCGCCTTCGTGCAGGCTTCGCTGGTCGACCGCCCGGCGCTGGAGGGCTTCCGGGCGGAGAACGATGCGCTGATGGCTGCGTCGGCATTGCGGACGGCCTTCCGCACCGATGTCGAGCCGATCCTGCAAATGGCGCGGCTGCGCGCCGGCGCGGCGATCGATCCAGTCGCAACCTTCCGTGCCTCGCGCTATCGCGCGCGGGTCGCCGCCGAGAGGCCCAGAACGGCATCCGGGGGCGGAGGCATCGTCTGAGCCAAGACCATCAAGCCTCGCCAACGGTGGTATTTCGAAAGCACCGGGCACGTCATAGGAAGCAATTGATCCGCCGCATCACATTCCTCCCAAATGACGGGTCCGCGACCCGACGCCTACGCCTTTCAACGGGCTCAGATGGCGAGAACGGCGATCTTGCGGACGGCCTGGGCGGCCTCCGCGCTCTTCTTCACGAAATGGGCATGGAAGAATGCGCGATGCTCGTCATTCGGCTGGAAATGGTGCGGGGTAAGGCTGACCAAAAAACCGGCACCCCCGTTTCCATCTGCGCCTGCATCAACCCGGACACCACCGCTTGCGCCACGAAATCATTGGCCTGCTCAGGCCCATGAGCGGGACCTGCCGGGTTGCGCCTAGCCTCAGCACCGCCTATCTGCCGCAACTGTCGGAACTCGACCGCAGCTTTCCTGCCCGGGTGAAGGATCTCGTCGCGCTCGGCCTGTGGCAGAAGCGGGGCCTGCTGGGCCGCCACCGCCCCGCAGACAGGCAGGCGATCGCTGCGGCCCTGCGCGCGGTCGGGCTGCGGGGTTTCGACTCCCGGCCCCTCGATTCGCTCTCGGGCGGACAGTTGCAGCGCGCCCTGTTCGCCCGGGTGCTGGTGCAGGATGCCGATCTGATCCTGCTCGACGAGCCCTTCAACACCATCGACGAAAAGACCATCCGCGACCTGATCGGCCTGATCCTGCATTGGCATGGCGAAGGGCGCACGGTGGTCGTGGTCGTCCACGATCTCGATCTGGTGCGGGCGCATTTCCCGCAGGCGCTGCTGCTTGCCCGCCGCCCCATCGCCTGGGGATCCACCGCCTCACCATCCTCCCACACCGCACGTCGCATCTCTGTCCGGCCCCTAATGTTGACCAGATGTTGACCGCAAAAAAACAGAGCCCCGGCGTTGACCGGGGCTTGCGTGTAAGGTGCTGATAATATTGCGGAATTTGGTTGCGGGGGCCTGCGGCCAATGGTGTCATAACAGGTGTCCGCCCCTGTTCCGGCTGGGCGGTCGCGATGCCGAGGATGCCCATCAACTCGCCGCGTAGTTCGGCATGAACCTCGCCCCGCTTTTCGCCGGGCGTGACAATCACCTCTCCGATCAGCGAGCGTAGTGCCTCGGCGGCATGCCTGCCCCCATCGGGATCGTTCAGGGCTTCGGCGAAGCGCACGACATTGCGGCTGTAATTCGCGGCCACATTCGGATGCACATCCGGCACATCGACAGGGGCTTCGGCCATGCGGGAGGTGATCTCGGCCTTCTGGCGCTCCAGCTCGTCCATGCGGGCCTTCATCGACGGCTGGTACATGCCGTCCTCTATGGCCGTGATGATCCCGGTGATGGCGCGCTCGATCTTCGCCAAGGCGCGGCGGTCGGTGTCCTGCCGTGCCCGGCGCTGGTGGTTCAGCCGGTTGGTCTCCTCGATGTAGGCGCGCACGGCTTCCTTCACCGCTTCGGCCGAGACCAATCGGTCTTGCAGCCCGGCCAGCACCCGCGCCTCCAGCTTGTCGCGCAGGATGGTGCGGTTGTTGGTGCAGGTGCCGCGCCGGTGATGGTTCAGGCAGCCCAGCCGGTTGGAGAGGATGATACCGACCTTCCCGCCGCAGCATCCGCAGGTCAGAAGGCCGGAAAGAAGGGAGACAGGCCGGTTCGCCAGATGCAGCCGCTTCGCCCTGCCCTCCCGCGTATTGGCTGGGTTCGGGCCGAAGATCTCCGCAATCTGCTTCTGGCGTTCGCGCACTGCATTCCAGAGCGCATCGTCCACGATCCGCAGATGCGGCACCTCGGTCCTGATCCATGCGGTTTCCGGGTTCGGACGCGAGACACGCTTGCCGGTACTGGGGTCTTTGACGAAGCGCAGCCGGTTCCAGACTAGCACACCCGCATAGAGCTCGTTGTTGACGATGCCGGTGCCGCGATTGCGATGACCCCGGATGCTGGTGTCGCCCCATGCGCGGCCGAGAGGACCGGGAATGCCCTCCTTGTTCAAATCAACGGCGATAGCCTTCGGGCTTTTGCCGGATGCGAACTCGCGGAAGATGCGCCGGACAATCTCTGCCTCTTCTGGGATGATTTCACGGTCGCCCCGGATCGGCTCGCCGTTGCCGTCCAGCTTCTTCACCACCTTGTAGCCATAGCAGAGACCCCCGCCTGCCTTGCCCTTCTCTACCCGGCCCCGCAGCCCGCGATGGGTTTTCATGGCGAGGTCTTTGAGGAACAGCGCGTTCATCGTGCCCTTGAGGCCGACATGAAGCTCGGTGATCTCGCCCTCGGCCAGCGTCACGATGGTTACGCCCGCGAACTTCAACTGCTTGAAGAGCGTGGCGGTGTCCGCCTGATCGCGGCTGATCCGGTCCAGCGCCTCGGCCATGAGGATATTGAACTCGCCATGCTGCGCATCGCGCATCAGCCGCTGGATCCCCGGACGCAGGATCGTGCTGGCCCCGGATATGGCCGCGTCCTCGTAGGAGCCGACGATCTGCCACCGCTCCCGCTGCGCATGTTCCCGGCAGAGCCGGAACTGGTCCTCGATGGAGGCTTCGTTCTGCTTGTCATCCGAATAGCGGGC
The DNA here is from genome assembly GCF_030234105.1 of Paracoccus sp. SSJ. Classification (NCBI taxonomy): domain Bacteria; kingdom Pseudomonadati; phylum Pseudomonadota; class Alphaproteobacteria; order Rhodobacterales; family Paracoccaceae; genus Paracoccus; species Paracoccus sp. SSJ. The sequence continues at coordinate 17,478 of NZ_JASSPE010000028.1, forward strand.
ATAAAGGGCGGCGCGGGTCATGGTGATTGCCTCTGTTCGGTCAACTCTCGGCATCCTCGCCCGTGGCAAGCAGGCGTAGCGCTTCGCGAGTCAAATCTTGTCTTTCGGCATCGGCGGCACATCCGGCGCACGATCCAGAAACGACGTCAGGTCGCCGCGCTTCGCCGTGCCTGCGCGCGCCTTGAGGAAATCGACGGCGGTCTCCACGGCCCCGATCTTCTGCGCGACCGCCGAGACGATCCACTGGTTGAGCGACACGCCGTCCTCCTGCGCCAGACGCGCCGCAGTCTCCTTGAGCGACTGCGGCAGTTGCAGCGGGTATTTGTAGCGTTGTGTCTGCGTCATGTGTTCAGCCTCCTGACAATCTCTCCCGGCGTTGCGATGGTAACACCCAGCTTCAGCGCCGGGCGGAAGTCCTTGACGTTATGCGTCACGATGGCCTCGGCCTGCCCGTTCAGCGCAGCCTCCAGCACCATCTCGTCGGCGACATCGGACAGCATGGGCCGTGTCCGGAACGAGATATCGATGCCCTCGGACACGGCGGCAAGCGCGCCCATCACCGCCGCGACATCCTCCAGGCTGTGCCCCGTCACTTTCCGGGTTTCCTCGCGGCTCAGCACCGCCTCGTATTCCAGGAACAGCGCCGTCGAGCAAAGCGGCGTCAGCGCCCCCCGGTCAACCATCCGCAGTAGCAGGTTGCTCGCTCCGTTACGGCTGCGGAAGGCCGCCACGATCACGTTTGTGTCCAGAACCAGCCTCATGGGAGGTAATTTATAGACATCCCATTGGATGTCAATATTGCGTGCAGCTATTCCCCTCATGCCGCTGTCTCACGCATCGTCATCATGCCCCCGCCCACCCCCGCCTCGGGACGGCGGCGCATTGTCGTTGGCGGCACGCATGGCGTTCTCGTAATCCTCGCGCGCCATCCGCCTGCCGATCAGCCAGGCGATGATCAGAACCACCGTGTCAAGCCGCTCGACGGCATTGCTCTCGTGGCCAGTATCCTGGCTACCGGGTGGGCAGTTGTCGTTGGCTGGCCTCTCCCCGCCAGAACGCTTTCCGTCATCGGCCATCACCGGCCTCGTCCTCTGGCCGCCATTTGACGGGGTTCTCGACCCATCGGTTGATGTCGGATTCTCGCCATCCCGTGCCGTGGGTGCTGATCTTGAACTGGGCCGGGAATGTGCCTTCTGCGATCTTGCGGTAGATGGTGGACCGGGACAGCCCGGTGCGGGCGAGTACCGTGTTCAGACGGATGATGCGATCTGGTGCGGGCATGGCTGATCTGCCTCCTGCGGGTTGTCTCTGACTGCTCCTGATCCAGACAGAACAAGCAGTTACGGGCAGGCAAGAGGAAGTTTCACCCCGTCGTACTGTAGCGTAGAGAAGGCTACAAATAGGACGGTTCCAGAGTCTGGGACACCGGCCCTCGCGCGGCTCAACGCTGCGTTTGACGGACAATTCGAGGCCGGATCGATAGCCTGATTCGCAAGACACGCCCAAGGCGCAGCCGCAGCTGGCGAAACTGGACTCCTTGCTGTTGTCGGAATCTAGCTGCCGTTCCCTGTGATGACCAGAACTGGCACACCAGCAAGCCCAGCAGGGTCAAGCCGGGCGGAAAGCTGCCCGTGACGTAGCGGTATCGCATCGGTAGAAATCAACTACAGCGGTCATTCACTGTAGGTCTCACGTTTGCCAACTACGCTGTTCGCCCATGACTTCGTTGACGGCAAGCTCCGAAAAATGACAGGGTTTCGGGGGCCACCTCAGTCCGACAGGCTAGGCCGGGATGCTCGAGTAAAGCGATGGCGACGTGGTGGCCGGCAAGAATTCATATCGACGTTCGAGCAATTCCGCGTCATCACTTGGCAAAGTGGCTTATTCAGGAGTTTTAGAAGGTAAGATGCTGGAGAATTTGCGCGTAAGTGACATCGTCGTTCATGAAGTCTTCCAGAGGAGACAGGATCGTCGGATCCTACAACCCGACTTTGGTACACGGCTAGAGAATCTCTCTCCAGAGGCGATGGCTGCCTTTCGACTGCGCATTACAGACGCCTTGTCGGCGAAGTCGAAAGCGATCGAGATGCGGATCGTCAGGGCAGGCGCAGGGTCGTTCCATGGTGATGCGGAGGCGCTTGTGGCTTGCGCGAGGCCGGAGGATTTCCTGGTGGAGTCACAAAGGATCCCGACACGTTTATCGGAAGCACAAACGTCACAACAGATTCCGGGCGGGATAGTCATCGTGTTCCGAGGGATCACGGGGAACCAGGATCTGCCATTTGTTGGAGCGATCAAAGCCGAAGTGCAGGCTGGCTTCCGTCGTCGACGCGATGGAACTGCGATTATTACCGAGTTCGTGAACGATCTGTTTTTGACGCAAGCGACGCGTCTCTATAAGATTGGCTTCATGGTTGCACCGGCGGTTCGCCAAGCCGACGCGTCAGGTTGGCAAGCTATTGTTTTTGACCATAAGATCGTCCCGAGCAATCGCGAAGCTGCGGCCATTTACTTCTACGAATCGTTCCTTGGCTGCGGATTCATGGAAGATAGCGCCTACGAGACGGCGCGGTTCTTTAACCTCACCCAAGACTTCGCTAAGAGCAGAATCGCAGATCGAGCGACGCGGCATGCTGTGCAAGATTCACTGTACACCTACGTTAAGAACGACCAGGCGCCCACCTTTACGGTAGAGGAGTTTGCCGATCGACACGTGCCGCTCGAAATCAGAGATAATTACCGCGGATTCATGGTGAGTAGGCAGTTTCCAGAAAGGGCTATTCGGAGGGATACGGCAGAGCTGAGGACTCGGCTCCGCCGTCGCAAATTTAAGTATGGGACGGACATTGAACTCTCCGCATCTCCTGAAGCTATCGCCGATGGGAGGGTGGCGATCGACACACTACAGCCTGCGGATGGCTCAGGTGGAGCAGAGAGGACTGTGATTACGATCAGCGATCCCTTCGTCAGAGAGACATGACGAACAAGGAGCAGCAGTTCATGGAACAATGGCAGGCCGCAAAGCCTGCTTACCGCCGTTGGGGGGATCTTGTTCTCCAGCGGTTGCATGAACTTATTGCTGCGCGCGTCCCGCCGTCCCAAGCGGGACATTTCTCGCGTATTCCTGCGCCGCCACGGCTAAAAGATGATCAGTCGCTTCTTCAGAAGGCATTCTTACGCCCCGAGAAAAATTATTCTGACCCTTTCAATGACATAGAAGATAAGGTCGGCGTCAGGCTGGTTCTCCTCTTGGACGAGGATGTCCGGATGATGGCGCAGGCAATTGAGACTGAGACCGAGTTTTGGACTCCAGTTCGTGCACGAGATCACGAGGCGGAGCGAGAGCTTCATCCTTATGAGTTCGCCTATCAGTCGATTCACTTCGTTGTCAGATCGAAGTCAGGACTGCTTTTCGAGGATGGTGCTGAGCTTCCGGAGGATATCCCCTGCGAAGTTCAATTGCGGACACTTTTGCAGCATGCCCACAGTGAAATAACTCACGATACCCTTTACAAGCCATCGATCAAAACGACTGCCAGTATGAAACGCGCCGCCGCGAAGAGCATGGCATTGATCGAGGCTACGGCAGATTATTTCAGTCAACTGAATAATTTAATCGCGGAACAAGTCAATCCGTTGAAGGAGACGGCACGACATCTGTCGGAGCAGTATTCTGACATTGTCGGGCGCCATCCTGGTAATGGCAGCACACCGTTAGATGGACTGATTCTAGACAGGTATGCTGCCGATGTTGCTCCTGCGGACATTTCAGCATGGCTTTCCTCTAGGCGATGGATTGGGGCGCGCATTGCCGAGCATTCAGAAATAAACCCCGCATTCAACCTTCCGACCATCCTTATAGTCTATTTCAAGGTCGGGACCGAGCCAATGACCGCTTCCGTGAACTGCCCGATTCCGGATCAGGATCTGCAGCTAATATATAGCGACCTCGGCATGTCGATGTACGGATAAGGTCTTCGCAATTTGCACGGCCAAAGTGCCTTGCGGTTTTCGTCCCATAAGTGCCAATAACGGACAGGGTGGCAGAGTGCCAATGCCTTTACTTCGATGATGCGTCCCCATAACGAGCCAGCGCTCCTTACGCTGCAACAGATCTTTATGGGTCGACCTCGCTGCGTCAAATCTGAGCAGCAGCTATGGGGATGCTGCATCGTGGCCGCGTTAGATACTGACCGTCGACTCTGGGCCATCCTCTTCGCTGCGCCTTCAAAGGATGGTTGGCACTGCCACGCATCTGAACGTCTCTGATGGGGCTAAAGTTCACCATCTATCGGCACGCACCAGGTTACCACAACCACATAGCCCTCCCCCGTCTCAGAGACCGATGCCTCGGCCCCTGCCGAGGCCATGACTGATGGCGAGGTCTCGACCGAGACTGTGACCTGAGTCGAAGTCGATGCCGAGTTCGCGCTTGCGCCCCCGGAGCATGGATTCCATCTGCGCATCACGTTCGAGGCTCATCGCCATGTTGCCCATCTCCGCGCGGGCAGCCTTGTAGCCGGAATAGTCGCCCGCCGCATATTGGCGTTCGCTGGCCCGGTCGAGCTTCCGAAACCGTTCCACGAAATCATCCGCCCGCTGCGTATCGAGACGAAGTTCAGTTTCGCGGTGGAGTGCGCGGACGGCACGGCTGATCCTGCCGACTCCAGCTTCACGGGCAAGGTTCCCGTCCTTACCGTAGGCGGCTTCCGCATCCTGCCAGCCGTGCGGGCGCACCTCATCGAAGACGGTGCGGGCATCGACCAGTTCCTGCCACTGCGCTGGGCTGGCCTTCTTCCCCAGATCGTCCGCACTGAAGATCACGTCCACCGCGCGGGCATGGCGGACAAGTGCTCTGGTGCGGGCGCGGCGCAAGGCTTCTTCCGGGTCGGCCTCGGCCTGCCGCGCCGGCCCCGCCCTCTCGGCCTGCCCCCTTTCCGGCTGGCTCACGCTCTCCGCGCTAGGCACACCGTCTCCGGGCACGCGCAATCTGTCGAGCATGTCATCGATGGTACCGCGCGCACGCTCCGGCATCAGCCTGCGCATGATCTGGGCGATGCAGGCGCGGAAGGTGATACCGCGCCGTTCGGCATAATCCTGGGCCGGGTCGATCTGGTCGTAGTCCGACGCCATATCCTTCGCCCGGTCGCGTGACAGGGTATTCACCAGTTTGCCCTGACTGGCGAAGTCGCCGCGGCCATAATGCAGGTCCATGCCGTCACGGTGGCGGGATAGGGCGACATAGCTGCCGTGGGCGTCCATGCCCGGTGTCGCCAGAACATGCGTCCGGTCCACGGTCATGCCCTGCGCCTTGTGAATGGTCGCCGCATAGCCGTGGTCGATGCGGTCGTAGTCCTTGAGGTCGAAAGCAATGGACCGGCCATCGTCGGTCTGCACGGTCATGCCCTGCGTACTGACCTGTTCGATGGTGCCGAGCGTGCCGTTTTTCACGCCAAGCCCGCGCTCGTTTTGCAGGAACATGACGCGGTCGCCGGGGGCGAAACTGCGTTCTCCCCGCTCAACGGTAACACGCACGTCCTCGCCCAGATCGCCAGCCTCTCGCATCCGGTCGCGGGCGGCCTCGTTGAGTTCCCGCACCTCGGCATTGGTATGGGTGAGAATGATCCGGCTCGCGTCCGGTGACGCCTGACGCTGACGGTCCCAGCGGTCGATCAGATCGCCGCGCGCCTGCTCGCGTGTTTCGGCGGAATGCACCATGTCGTGACGGTCATAGGCACGGATCGCCGCGCCGGTCCTGCCGGTTGCCAGATCGCGCGTGGCGTCCCGCTGCCAATCCTCGCGCTGGCGGCGCACCTCGCCAATTTCTACGCCGCCATGACGCTCGTGGATGGAACGGAAGGCGGCCCCGGCCTCGATGGATTGCAACTGCTGCGGGTCGCCGACCAGCACCACCTTTGCGCCGACTTCTGCTGCGTGGGACAGGACGCGCTCCAACTGCCGCGTGCCGACCATGCCCGCCTCGTCAATGACAAGCACATCGCGGCTGGTGAGCATGTCGCGGCCGTTCTGCCAGCCATGTTCCATGCTGGCGATGGTGCGGGACGCAATGCCCGAACCGCCTTCCAGATTTTCCGCCGCGATGCCGGAGAGCGCTACGCCACGAACCTCATAGCCGGCAGACTCCCAAGCCTCGCGCGCCACGCCGAGCATGGCGCTCTTTCCCGTCCCGGCATAGCCGACCACGATGCCGAGATCGCGCCCGTCCGTAACATGCGCCAGCGCGTCGGCCTGCTCGCCGGACAGGATGAGTCCGCGTTCTTCTGCACGCGCAAGCGCTGCCTCCCTGTCCCTGTCGCTGACCTCGTGAAGCTCCTTTTTCGCCATCATATCTGTGGAGCGATGCAAGCGCTGTTCGGTCTCGATCATCTCGCGGGTGGTGAACCGATCCTCGCCACGCCCGTCTTGCCCAAGCTCGACCAGATCGGGCGCGTTGCGCATCGCGCCCATCACCTCGTTGAACTGGTCGATGCCGTCACTGTGCCGATGCGCGAATATCGCCATGTCGCGCCGCGTGAACGTCGATTGCTGATGTGTGATCGCGTCCAGCGCAATGGAAGGATCGGCGATGATCCGCGCGCCGTTGTCGCGCGCGATCTCGCGGTGCATCGCGGCGCGGTCGGCGGCCTCGATTCCTTCGCCTTCTATCCTTTGTGCCGGTGCGCCGATCTGGCTTTGTGGCTCAAGCCCGATCCCCTGCGCCTCAAGACTGCGATGGTCGATACGCGCATCAATGTCGAGTTCAGCAAGCCGCTCGTTGACGTGCTCGGCCCAACGCTCGCGCCAGCGCTCGACCATCTCGGTACGGTTCCAGTCGCGTTGCTTCTTGCCGAAGCCATCCTCATCGACCTCGCGCATGGTTAGCATGACATGGGCATGGGGCTTCGGCATCCCGTCCTCGCCAATGTCCCAATGCACATTCAGATCGGCGATCATGCCCTGATCGACAAATTCGGCCCGCGCGAAGTCACGGGCCAGCTCGATGCCCTGCGCCTGCGTCATCTCGCGCGGAATGGCGAACTCGACCTCGCGGGCAAGCTGGGCGTCCTTGCGCACCTCGAACGCCTCAACGTCATTCCAGAGCCGTTCGCGGTCGGACCAGACTTCGGGCGCACTATCCGGCAACATGATCTCGGAATGAACGACACCGCGCTTGTTGGAAAAATCCTGCACGCGGTCGATGCGCTCGTCGCGCAGGCGCGAAGCCGAGCGGTAGGCGGCGGACGCCACCGCGCTCTGGCCGCTCTTGCGGCCGATGACCTTGACGTGAAGATGATAGATCGCCATCGCGATCCAAGCATTGCCACGGCCAAGCGCACGTCGGAACGACGTATAAGCGCGCCCTCCCTCGAAAAAATCTCGGGATGGACCGGGCCGTGCCACACCGTCCCGGCAACAATACTGCGTTCCGCCGTCCGCGCAACTATCCTTACCGCATCAACGACTTGCGACCGGGAAAGGACACGACGATGCGGAAACCGAGAAACTATGACGCGGAACTGAAGGCGCTTGAGGACAAGGCCAAGGAGTTGAAAACCCGGAAGGTGCAGCAGCTTGGCGAACTGGTTATCGCCACCGGGGCGGATGCGCTTACCGCCGACGAATTGGCCGGTGCGCTCGTCGCGTTGGCCGAAACCAAGGATGCCGGAAAGAGGGAGGCATGGGCCAAGCGTGGCGCTGCGTTCTTTCAGGGCCGTTCACGGCGATCTGCTCCGGCATCTGAACACGACAGCGGCGGCGCTCAAACGCAACCGGGCAGCGCACAATCGTCATCAGGCGCAACGGGCGCAGCATGACATGCGCACATGGCAGATCGAGCGCCGCAAGCGAACGCGGCACCTGATCGAACTCGGCGGTCTCGTCGTCAAGGCGGGCGTCGTGGAGCTGACCGGCGATGATCGCGCCACGATCTACGGCGCGATGCTCTGGATGGCTGATAAACTCAAAAGCAATCAAGGCGAACACGCGCGCAGCGTCTGGACAAAGCTGGGGAAGACGGCGTTCGAGATGGAACGTCCGGCAACCCCGAACGATAGGGTGCAATCGTAGCAGGATCGGGCGTGACCGATGGCGGGCGGCGCGGAGCCTCGGCACCACCAAAAGACGCCTTTTCGGCGCATATATAGGAACGCCAACGGTGCGGAACTGCGCTACCGATGACAGCAGGAAAACGTTAGCGCCAGATTTCGGGATCGACGCCCTTTGCCATCTCGGGATGTTCGCCGACATGGAACTGCGGCACCTTGCCGGCCTCGCGTTGCGCGAAATAGTTGCGGGTCAGCGCGACCACCGTGCCCGACAGCGCCAGGATCGCGATCAGGTTGATCGTCGCCATCAGCCCCATCGAAGCGTCGGCCGCGTTGAACACTGTCGCCACCGCCTGAAGCGCGCCCCAGATCACCATGGCCAGCACCAGCACCCGCAACGTGGTCAGCCCGGCCTTGTTGCCGAGGCCGAGGAAGGACATCGCCATCTCGGAATAGGCGTAGTTGCCGATGATCGAGGTGAAGGCGAAGAAGAAGATCGCCACCGCCACGAAGACCGGCCCGATCCCGCCGATATGATCGGCCAGCGCCGATTGGGTCAACTGGGTGCCGGTCAGCTCTCCGCCCGGAACGTAGACGCCCGACAGCAGGATCATCAGCGCCGTGCAGGTGCAGATCAGGATCGTGTCGATGAAGACGCCGAAAGCCTGCACGAAACCCTGGCTTGAGGGGTGATGCGGATTGGGCGTCGCCGCGGCGGCGATGTTGGGGGCCGAGCCCATCCCCGCCTCGTTCGAGAACAGCCCGCGCTTCACCCCGTTCAGCATCGCCGCCGCGACCCCGCCGGTGACGCCGCCCGCGACCTCGACCAGCCCGAAGGCGCTGCCGACGATGTGCCACAGCATCGAGGGCACCTGGCCGATATTCATCGCCACGACGATCAGCGCGACCAGCAGGTAGATGCCCGCCATCAGCGGCACGATCTTCTCGGCCACCACCGCGATCTGGCGGATGCCGCCGAAGATCACGATGGCCTTCATGCTGCCGGTCGCGACGCCGCCCAATGCGATCGTCTTCGCATCCGGCAAGGTGACGATCCGGCAGATGGCTCGGGAAGGGCTGTGGCTGAACCTGCTGGCACTGGTCGCCATCAGCGGGCTGGCCTATTGGCTGATGGTCGCCTTCTTCGGCATCACCCTGGGCGAGTTGCCGGACTGGGCGGCGCCAGCGGCGAACGGGTAGTCCCGATAGGCGGCTTGCCGGCGGGGGTTGGCTCAGCCCCCCGGCTTGTCCGGGTTTGCAGAGGCGCATTCCCGTGCGGCACGTCTGTCTCCATGTGCAGAGCCGGGCAATGCCGTTCACGCCGATTGCCCTGTCCAGGCTGGACCAGGGCGGTAATCGCCGCTAGCGTTCCTGCCGACAAAAAGGTGAGGAACGCAGGATGCTCAACGTCATATCCCGGCCGCTGGTGCGGCTGGTCGATCGGTGGTTGCCGGACCCCTATATCTTCGTGGTGCTGCTGACCCTTGTAACCATGGCCGCCGCGATGGGGATCGAGGGTCATGGCCCGATGGCCGTGATCGGCATGTGGGGCACGGGGTTCTGGGAGCTTCTGTCCTTTTCCATGCAGATGCTGCTGGTGCTGGTGACAGGCTACATGATGGCCTCGACCCCGCTGGTGCGGCGCATCCTGGAACGGCTGGCCGATCTGGCGGGTTCGCCCGGCGCGGCGATCTTGCTGGTCAGCTATGTCTCGCTGACGGCAAGCTGGATCAACTGGGGCTTCGGGCTGGTGGTCGGCGCGCTGTTCGCCAAGGCCATCGCGCGCAAGGTGGCGGTGGATTACCGGCTGCTGGTCGCCTCGGCCTATTCCGGCTTCATCGTCTGGCATGGCGGGCTTGCCGGCTCCATTCCGCTGGCCGTCGCGACGCCCGGCCACCCGTTCGAGTCCATGATCGGCGTCATCCCGACCGACCGCACGATCTTCGCGACCTACAACCTGTTCATCGTGATCGCGCTGTTCATCGCCGTGCCGCTGGTCAACCGGATGATGCTGCCCAAGAAGGACGAACAGGTCATCGTCGATCCCGCCCTTCTGGCCGAGCCGGAAGTGCCCGAGATCACCCCCTCGACCCCCGCCGAGCGGATGGAGAACAGCCGCGTCCTCAGCCTGCTGATCGGCGTGTCGGGCCTTGCCTTCCTGTTCCAGTATTTCCTGAACGCGGGCACGCTGACACTGAACATCGTGAACTTCCTGTTCCTGTTCATCGCCATCCTGCTGCACGGCACGCCGCGCCGGCTGCTGGCCAGCCTGAACGAGGGCGTCAAGGGCGGCGCGGGCATCGTCATCCAGTTTCCCTTCTATGCCGGGATCATGTCGATCATGCTGAATTCGGGGCTGGCCGAGACGATCTCGCTGGCGATGATCTCTTTCGCCTCGGCGCAGACCTTCGCCTTCTGGACCTTCATCAGCGCCGGGATCGTGAACTTCTTCGTGCCCTCGGGCGGCGGGCAATGGGCGATCCAGGCGCCGGTGATCCTGCCCGCGGCCGAGGCGCTCGGCGTCGATTTCGCGCGCGCCTCGATGGCGGTGGCATGGGGCGACAGCTGGACCAACATGGTGCAACCCTTCTGGGCGCTGCCGATCCTCGGCATTGCCGGGCTGCGGGCCAAGGACATCATGGGCTTCTGCACGCTGCATCTGGTGCTGTCGGGCATCATCATCTCGGTCGGGCTGACATTCATCTAGAACGTCGGGGGCCGATCTTGAGGGTCTTTTTACCCGGTCTCCGGGAGGCCCCAGGGACTCAGCGACTGGCGAAGATTGTCTACAACCGCAAGATAGGTATGTTTTCGTGGCGAACTCCGCCGCCAGATAAGCGATAGATGCCTCACCGGGGCGCCAGAGGACATGGGCCACGCAACGACAAGTCGCTCGCACATGACCTCTGAGCGGACATAAAGCGCGGGCAAGAGCGAAATTCCCATGCCTGCGGCGGTCATCTGGAGCGATGCGAATAATCTTGTCCATGGACGGCTCCCTTTGTTTGAGATCTCAACGACTCACTCTGGCACGCCTCGGAGCACCGCCCGCCATCGCGCGGCACCGCCGCGCAAAGCCGGTTCGACGTGGAATGACGGAGATCGCCGAAAGCAAGGGCCTGCCGTTTCGCGCCGCCACGGATGACGAGAATGTCAGTGGCAAGTTCGGCAATGCTGTCGTCACCGCGCAGGCCTTCGAGCACGATGCGGATCTTGTCCTCCGCCGAGAAGTGGTGCCGCGTCTGCCGCCGGATGTCCTTCACTACCTGCTCCGCAGGGGCCTTCGCCGATTTTTTCAAAGAGGATTTGGGCTTCATCTTCGTTCCTTCGTCACTACGACGAAGCCCAAATCCTCAAATGCGATTCCCCTGGTCCTGGTCCGGGGACGGGCGGGCATCCTTGCGTGAAGGCCGCTTAGCGCAGGATTGTTTTCCCGGCATAGACGGCGGTTTCGCCGAGCATTTCCTCGATGCGGATCAGCTGGTTGTATTTCGCCAGCCGGTCCGAGCGCGCCAGCGAGCCGGTCTTGATCTGGCCGCAATTGGTCGCCACCGCCAGGTCGGCGATGGTGGCGTCCTCGGTCTCGCCCGAGCGGTGCGACATCACCGATGTATAGCGGGCGCGGTCGGCCATACGCACCGCGTCCAGCGTCTCGGACAGCGTGCCGATCTGGTTGACCTTGACCAGCAGCGAGTTGCCGCAGCCGCGCGCGATGCCCTCGGCCAGACGCGCCGGGTTGGTCACGAACAGATCGTCGCCCACAAGCTGGACCGATGCGCCCAGGCGCTCGGTCAGCAGCTTCCAGCCGTCCCAGTCGTCCTCGGCGCAGCCGTCCTCGATCGACAGGATCGGATAATCGGCGCAGAGCGCGGCCAGGTAATCGACATTCTCGCCCGGCGTCAGCGACTTGCCCTCGCCGGCCATCTCATACTTGCCGCCCTTGAAATATTCGGTCGAGGCGCAGTCCAGCGCCAGCATGATGTCCTCGCCGGGGGCGTAGCCCGCCTTCTCGATGGCCCGCAGGATGAAGTCCAGCGCGTCGCGGGTGCTGGAGAGGTTCGGGGCGAAACCGCCCTCGTCGCCGACGCCGGTGGCGAGGCCCGCCGAGGACAGTTCCTTCTTCAGCGTATGGAACACCTCGGACCCCATGCGCACGGCCTCGCGGATATTCTCCGCGCTGACCGGCATGATCATGAATTCCTGGATGTCGATGGGGTTGTCGGCATGTTCGCCGCCATTGATGATGTTCATCATCGGCACCGGCAGCACATGCGCGCCGGCGCCGCCGACATAGCGGTAAAGCGGCTGCTGGCAGGCCTCGGCGGCGGCCTTGGCCACGGCCAGCGACACGCCCAGGATGGCGTTCGCGCCCAGGCGGCCCTTGTTGGGGGTGCCGTCCAGATCGCACATCATCGCGTCGATGGCGCGCTGCTCGGTCGCGTCCTCGCCGATCAGGTTCTCGGCGATCTCGCCGTTGACCGCCGCGACGGCCTCCAGCACGCCCTTGCCCATGTAGCGGGTCTTGTCGCCGTCGCGCTTCTCGACCGCCTCATGCGCCCCGGTGGACGCCCCCGAGGGCACCGCCGCCCGGCCCATCGTGCCGTCCTCAAGCGTCACATCGACCTCGACGGTCGGATTGCCGCGGCTGTCAAGGATCTCGCGGGCATGGATATCTGTGATCGCGTTCATTCGTCCTCCTCCTCTTGCGGTTGATGGTCAATGCTGACCCAGTGCCGTGACCCGGATGCTGTTGGTGGTGCCGGGCACGCCGAAGGGGAAGCCGCAGACTACCACGATCTTATCGCCCGGCTTGCCGATCCCGAGGTCCAGCACCGCCTCGGCGGCATGGATCGGCACCGTGTCGTGGTCGCTGATCTCAGCCTCGTGCATCGACCTGACACCCCAGACCAGCGACATGCGGCGGGCGACGGCCTCGTCGCCGGTCAGCAGGACGGTCGTGCGCGGGGAACGGTGTGAGACGATCCGTCGTCCAGACGCGCCGGTCGACGAGAAGGAAACGATGGCCGGAGCCGAAAGCGCATCCGCGAGTTCGACCGCTGCGAAGGCGATGGCCTGTTCGGCCGCCTCGACATGGGGCGCGGTCGCACCAAGCGAAGCGGAATAGAAAGGATGCGCCTCGGTGCGGCGGATGATGCGATCCATCATGGCGACGGCCTCGACCGGATACTGGCCCGAGGCGGTTTCCGCCGACAGCATCACCGCGTCGGTGCCGTCATAGACCGCCGTCGCCACGTCGGATGCTTCGGCCCGCGTGGGCGTCGGCGTGGTGATCATCGATTCCAGCATCTGCGTCGCCACGATCACCGGGCGGTCGAACTGACGGCAAAGGCGGATGATCTCCTTCTGCCGGCCCGGCACGTCCTCGGGCGGGATCTCGACGCCCAGATCGCCGCGCGCGATCATTACGGCATCGGCTTCGGCCAGGATCCCAGGCAGGCACTCCAGCGCCGAGGGCTTTTCGATCTTGGCGATCAGCCCGGCGCGGCCCTGGATCAGGGTCTTGGCCTCGACCAGGTCTTCGGGACGCTGAACGAAGGACAACGCGACCCAATCGACCCCCAGCGACAGGCCGAACTCCAGGTCGGCGCGGTCCTTTTCGGTCAGCGCGGGCAGGTCCACCACCGTATCGGGCAGGTTCACGCCCTTGCGGTCGAGGATGCGGCCTCCGGCAACCACGCGGGCGGTGATGCTGTCGGCATCATGCACCACGGCCTCCAGCCGGATGCGGCCGTCGTCGATCAGCAACTGCTGGCCGGGGCGGATGGCGGCAAAGATCTCGGGATGCGGCAGGGGGATATCGTCACCGCCGCCGTTCAGGCGCAGCACGACCGTATCGCCGGCCGTGAACTCGCGCGGGCCGCCGGGCACCTGGCCGATGCGGATCTTGGGGCCTTGGAGGTCCTGCAATATGCCGATGGGCTGGCCGAATTCGTCCTCGAGGGCGCGGATGGCGTCGAAAGCCTGCCGGTGGTCGTCGTGGCTGCCGTGGCTGAAGTTCAGCCGGAAGGTGTCCGCGCCGGCCAGGAACAGGCGGCGCAGCATCTCGGGCGTGCGGCTGGCCGGCCCGACCGTGGCGAGGATCTTGGCGCGGCGCGGGCGCAGCGTGTGGGGGGATTGGTCGCTCATGGGATATATACCGCCCTGAAGTCGTTGACATTGGTCAGGGTCGGCCCGGTCTTGACCAGGTCGCCGATCCTGTCGAACAGGCTGTAGCTGTCATGCGCAGCCAGCACGGCGCGCGGATCCAGCCCCGCCGCGCGGGCGCGGGCCAGCGTGTCGGGGGTGATGATGGCGCCCGCCGCATCTTCGCTGCCGTCAATGCCGTCGGTGTCGCCGGCCAGCGCGTGGACGGCGCCGCCTTCCAGCGCCAGCGCCATGGCCAGCAGGAATTCGGTGTTGCGCCCGCCCCGGCCCGGTTTGGTTGCGCCGATGGTCACGGTGGCTTCACCCCCCGATAGCAACACCGCCGGACCCTTGGCGGGCACCCCATGCAGGGCGGCGCTGCGGGCGATCCCGGCCATGACCTGACCGGCGGCGCCGGCCTCGCCCTCAATGGCGTCGCCGAGGATCAGGGGTGTCATCCCCTCGGCGCGGGCCACGGCTGCCGCCGCCTCCAGTGCCAGCATAGGGGTCGAAATCATGCGGTAATCTGCCTCGAACGCGCGTAGCGGCTCGGGCGTTGCCAGCAGCAGCCGACGCGCCGTTTCGGGCAGGTCGGGGCCAAGCATCTCCACGACGGCGGAGAGGTCAGCAGCCGCGTCGGGATCCCAGACCGTCGGCCCCGAGGCGATGGCCAGCGGATCGTCGCCCGGCACGTCGGAAATCGCCAGCGTCACCACTCGCGCCGGCGCGGCGGCCAGCGCGAGCCTGCCGCCCTTGACCGAGGATAGTCGCCGCCGCACGCGGTTCATCACCGAGATCGGCGCGCCAGAGGCGAGAAGCAGACGGTTCACTCGCATCTTCTCGTCCAACGTCAGGCCGGGCGCGGGCGAGGTCATCAGCGCCGAGCCGCCGCCCGAGATCAGCGCTAACACCAGATCATCGGGACCGAGGCCGCCGACCGTATCGAGGATGCGTTGCGCGGCCCTGGCGCCGTTTTCGTCGGGAACCGGATGCGCGGCCTCGATCACCTCGATGCGGCGGGTCGGCACGGCATGGCCGTAGCGGGTGACGACCACCCCCGACAGGTCAACGCCGGGCCAGGCGTCTTCGACCGCGCGGGCCATGGCGGCGGCGGATTTCCCCGCCCCCACCACGACGATGCGCCCGCGCGGAATTTCGGGCAGATGGCGCGCGACCGTCTTGGCCGGATCGGCGCTGTCCACCGCCGCGCCGAACAGGCGCAGCAGAAGGTCTTTCGGATCGCGCGTCATCGCCGCACCTCAGATGTTGGCGCCGCGGATGGCCGCGCAGACGGCATCCGTGACCTGCTGCGTGGTGGCGGTTCCGCCCACATCGGGGGTCAGCACACCATCGGCGCAGACCTGTTCGACCGCCGTCATAAGGCGCTTGGCAGCGTCAGCCTCGCCCAGATGTTCCAGCATCTGCGCGGCGGTCCAGAAGGTCGCGACCGGGTTGGCGATGCCCTTGCCGGTGATGTCGAAGGCCGAGCCGTGGATCGGCTCGAACATCGAGGGGTAACGCCGCTCCGGGTCGATATTGCCGGTCGGCGCCACGCCCAGGCTGCCGGCCAGCGCGCCAGCCAGATCGGACAGGATGTCGGCATGCAGGTTTGTCGCGACGATGGTGTCGAGGCTTTGCGGGTTCTTGACCATGCGTACCGTCATCGCATCGACCAGCATCTTGTCCCAGGTCACGTCAGGAAACTCCTTTGAGACCTCGGCCGCGATCTCGTCCCACATGACCATGCCGTGGCGTTGCGCGTTGGATTTCGTGACCACCGTCAGCAGCTTGCGCGGCCGCGACTGCGCCAGCTTGAAGGCATAGCGCATGATCCGGGTGACGCCGACGCGGGTGAAGATGGCGACTTCGGTGCCGACCTCCTCGGGCAGGCCCTTGTGGGCGCGGCCGCCATGGCCGGAATATTCGCCCTCGGAATTCTCGCGCACGATCACCCAGTCCAGGTCGCCCGGGCCGACGCCTTCCAGCGGCGACTGGATGCCCGGCAGGATCTTGGTCGGGCGCACATTGGCATATTGGTCGAAGCCCTGGCAGATCGGCAGGCGCAGACCCCAGAGGGTGAGGTGATCGGGCACATCCGGCGCGCCGACGGCGCCGAAGAAGATGGCGTCGAAGGCTTTCAACTGCTCGGGGCCGTCCTCCGGCATCAGCGCGCCGGTCTTCTTGTAGCGTTCTGAGCTCCAGTCGAATTCGGTGATGTCGAACGTGAACTTGCCGTCGCGCCCGGCCAGGGCCTCCAGCGCCTGCAGCCCGGCGGCGATCACTTCGGGGCCGATGCCGTCGGCGGGAATGGCGGCGATCTTGTAGGTTTTCATGGGTGTGGTCCTCTCCTCATTCGGTCCTGACAAGCCGAATGCGTCGCCAAAGGGGGCGCGGTTACCCTGAAATCTCCTCCCCTGCGACGCCTTGCGGCGATCACATGCGACGCCGTTCAGCGACCGCAAGGCAACGATACGACCGACGAAGGCACCGCAGCAATTTGCGTAGAATTATATACGGTTCCGTAATAAACTGACCGGGGAGGAACTCATGGACATTCACCAGATCAGGTGCTTCCTGGCCGTGGCCGAGGAATTGCATTTCGGTCGGGCGGCCCAGACAATGGGTATATTGCCGGCCTCGCTGACCCGGCAGATCAGACTGCTGGAGGATCGTTTCGAGACGCGCCTTTTCCTGCGCACCACCCGCAACGTCGCACTGACCGAAGCGGGAACGGCGATCCTGGAGGACGCCCGGACCCTTGTCGCACAGGCCGACCAGTTCGAGCAGCGCATCCGCAGCGTGAGGCGCGCGGAGAAGCCGGTCCTGAAGGTCGGCGCCATCGACAGTGCCGCGACCGGGCTGATGCCGCAACTTCTGCAACTGCTGCGCCTCAAGCATCCCGAGATAGAAGTCCAGTTGATCGAGCAGAAGACGATTCACCTGCTGCCCAAGATCCTGAGCGGCAGCATCGACATCGCTTTCTGCCGCCCTCCCGATATCCGTGACCCGAATATCCATTTCCAGACGCTGTTTTTTGAGACCGCCGTCGTTGCCCTGCCCGAGAAGCACCCTTTGGCGAATCGGGTCGAACTGAACATTCGCGATCTGGCGGACATGCCGCTCATCGTGCCCGACCGCCGATCCCGGCCACATTCGCACGACCTGACGATCAAGCTGTTCACCGATGCGGGCCTGACCGCACGCATCGCGCAAGTGGCGGAGGAAAAGCATACCATCGTCAGTCTGGTTGCGACGGGCGCGGGACTGGCCATCGTGCCCAAATGGGTTTCCCGCATGGCCGTGCCGGGGGTCGCGTTTCTGCCGCTGGTGGTGCCTGAGGGCACGACCCGGTCCAAGCTGATTCTGGCCGCGGCCTGGGCGCGCGGCACGCGCGACGACCAGCGCGATGCCCTTCTGGCCGTTCTGGACGAGAACCTGGACGCCATAGAGGAAAGCGCCTGAAATGCTTGCGCGGCACGAGGATCTTTTATTGATGTTCTTTATATAATCCTGTGCAAGTTGATCGCCGGGCCTCTGGTCCGCATCCTCCTGTGTCAGACCGCCCTTTCGGCTCGACAGGACGGTCGGGAAAGACTTGGGAGGAGGATTTCCTTGAAACGACCACGATCCCCCTGACTACTGCGTGGGAATTGCCCGCGTGTTCCGCTGCCCGCACGAGGCACAGATAAGCGGTGCTTTCCGCAGGCAAGGACACTGCGCTGCCATCCGCAGCCGCGGCGTGTGAGTCTATGCCTGCTGCAAGGCAGTACGAACGGGGATGTTCAGCCATCGCTCCAATGGCGCCTCGTGAATGCGGCGTGTTTCCGCGTGCGCTCTCGATATCTGGGGAGGGATCCATGAGCCCGACAACCATTACCCTGCTGCTTCTGCTTTTCGCGATCGTCATGTTCGTCTGGGAGAGGATCCCGCTTGCCGTGACCGCGATGATCGTCTGTCTCGGCCTGGCGCTGACCGGCGTTCTGGAGCCCAAGGAGGCCTTTGCCGGCTTCGTCAACAACAACGTCATCCTGTTCGTCGGCATGTTCGTCATCGGCGGCGCCCTGTTCCAGACCGGCATGGCAAGCGAGATCGGCGGTCTGGTGACCCGCTTCGCAAAGACCGAACGACAATTGGTGGTTGCGATCATGATGATCACCGGCCTGATGTCGGGCGTTCTGTCCAACACCGGCACCGCCGCCGTGCTGATCCCCGTCGTCATCGGGATCGCGGCGAAATCGGGCTTTGCACGGTCGCGCCTGCTGATGCCGATCGTCTTCGCCGCTGCGATGGGCGGCAACCTGAGCCTGATCGGCGCCCCCGGCAACATGATCGCCCAGGCCGCGCTCGAATCGATCGACCTGCGCTTCGGCTTCTTCGAATACGGCTATGTCGGCTTGCCGATGCTGCTGGCGGGCACGCTTTTCATGGCTACCATCGGCTACAGGCTGCTGCCGGATCACAAGGCCGACGAGGCCCGTGACACGCATCTTCAGGAAGCCAGGACTTCCGTGCCGCAATGGAAGAAGACCGCCTCCCTGATCATCCTGGTCTGCACGGTTCTGGGCATGGTCTTCGAAAAGCAGATCGGAATACCCTTGCACATCACCAGCGTGATCGGGGCGCTGGTTCTGATTCTGACCGGCGTCATCAGTGAGAAGCAGGCCTATGGGTCCATCGACGCCCAGACCATCGTGCTCTTCGGCGGGATCCTGTCGCTGGCGACGGCGATGGAGACAACCGGGGCTGGCACGGCGGTCGCCCAGGCGGTGCTGAACCTGATGGGACCGGACACGCCGATGTTCGTCATCATGCTGGTCATCTTCCTGCTGGCGGTCGCGCTGACCAACTTCATGTCCAACACCGCCACGACCGCGCTGCTGGTGCCGATCGGCATGTCGATCTCCACCACCATCGGCGCCGACCCCAGGGCGGTTCTGATGGCGATCGTGATCGGCGGCTCGCTGGCCTATGCCACCCCGATCGGCATGCCCGCCAATGTCATGGTCCTGGGGCCCGGAGGATATACGTTCAAGGATTACGCCAAAGCCGGCCTGCCGCTTATCCTTGTGTCCACGATCGTGAGCATGGTCCTGTTGCCGATCCTGTTCCCCTTCTTCCCCTGACCGCATGAATGGCGGAAAAGACCCGTCCGAGCGGCCGCGAGCGATGCTCGCGGCCGCAATCGTAGAGAATCTCGCAGGATACATATAGAGCGCGGGATAGTCCGGAAATCGGCATATGATTTGCTATTCCCCCTACGAGAAACTGAAATCCGAATACCTTGAACTCAGGGAACGCGCTGGCAAAGAACGGATCATCGGGGACAGATTGCGGTTCACCGACGAACTGGTTGAAACCGGCCAAGTGTTCGCGCGACGTTCCAAGGGATCGGATCATCCAAGCGGCCACCGAGTTTCTGGACTTAGAGGGCCAGACGGCTTGACGATACCCAAGTTGGCGGCCCGGTTGAACGCTGGCGCTACATCACTCTACTGGCATGTCGAGACATGCGGTAATCCTCCCCGCTTTAACGGGGCGCGGCACATTGCTGTCGATGGTCGGACAGGGTTTCGGCATCACCATCGTCGGCGCGGCCACGGCGCTGCTGCCAACGCCCGGCATTACCTTCCTGCCTACTGCAGACGAACCCGAGCCGGTTCTGTTCTCGGCTGTCTGGTTGCCCTACAATCAAAGAGCAACGTTGCGCAATCTGCTCGACCGCGCGCGCAAAGTGGCCCGGCCGGTTGGGGTAGCTTATGTTCAGCCTAGCTCAAAGGAAAGGCCGCCTTCCGGCGGCCCAGACTGCTGACAAACCTCCAGCAAGGCCGAAATGGCCTTAGATTCACGGAACGTCACAGATTCAAATCGAGAACAAACAGGGACCAAAACCCCTCGATTTTGACTGCTGCTAAAACCCGAGGGGTTTGCAATCAATCTGAGACCGCCTTCCGGCGGCCCAAGCGTCTGATTACACTTCGATTTCGAGTGTTTTATGACAGAAGTGGTTGCGGGGGTAGGATTTGAACCTACGACCTTCAGGTTATGAGCCTGACGAGCTACCGGGCTGCTCTACCCCGCGGCCGTTTGCGCTGGATTGTCAGCGCTTTTTGTCATCGTCGAGAGATTTTC
>NZ_JASSPE010000029.1:0-36892 GCF_030234105.1 Paracoccus sp. SSJ
CATGCGACAGGCTCAGCCGCGCGGCGATGGGGGCCTGGCGGTTCTCGGGGAAATCCAGCTCGGCCTCGGCGACATGCACCGGCTCGGGCAGGATCTCGGTCAGGATCGACAGCGCGTTGATGCCGGGATCGAAGACGCCCATGCCACCGGCCTCGAAGATCCAATCCTGGCCGGGATGCCAGACCCGCACGTCCTCGCGCCAGGTGATGCGACCCTCGTGGATCACGCGGCCGGCCAGCCACGCCCTGGCGGCCGCCACCGCCTGCGCCTCGCGCGAATGCCAGGTGGCATAGAGGCTGACCCCCTGCGCGCGCGCCAGATCGCGCAGGACATGCACCTCGGCCAGCGTTGCACCGGGCGGCTTTTCCAGCATAACATGGCGGCCCGCCCGCAGCGCCGCCTGGGCCATGGCGAAACGCGGCACCGGCGGCAGGCAGAGCGAGATCACGGAAATGTCGGGCCGGGCCGCCAGCATCTGGTCGATACGGGCAAAGTTCTCCACGCCCTCGAGACCGCCATGGCGCGAGACGGTGGCCGCAAGCGCCCAGTCCGGGGATGAGGAAATGGCCGGAACATGCTGGTCCAGCGCGATCTTTCCGATACCGGCAAGCGCGATCCGCATCAGTGGCTGTCCTTTCCGACCTCGCGGCCGCGGCAGCCGCGCAGGAAGTCGAAATCCGCCCCGGTCTCGGCCCCCTCGACATGGTCGTGGAACAGCTGCGCATAGCCGCCGGGCGGCCTCGGCGCCGGGTTCCGCCAATCGGCGAGGCGGCGGGCGATCTCGGTCTCCGGCACGTCCAGGTGCAGCCGCCGGTTCGGCACGTCCAGCTCGATCATGTCGCCGTCGCGCACCACGGCCAGCGGCCCGCCCCGCGCCGCCTCGGGCGAGGCATGCAGCACCACGGTGCCATAGGCGGTGCCCGACATGCGCGCGTCCGAGATGCGCACCATGTCGGTGATGCCCTTCCTCAGCACCTTGGGCGGCAGGCCCATGTTGCCGACCTCGGCCATGCCCGGATAGCCGCGCGGGCCGCACATCTTCAGCACCATGATGCAGGTCTCGTCGATGTCCAGCGCCTCGTCCTCGATGCGGGCCTTGTAATCGTCGATATCCTCGAAGACCACCGCGCGGCCGCGATGCACCAGCAGATGCGGGCTGGCGGCCGAGGGCTTCAGCACCGCCCCGCCCGGCGCCAGGTTGCCGCGCAGCACCGCGATGCCGCCCTGTTCGGTCAGCGGCCGGTCGGCGGGCAGGATCACGTCCTCGTTCCAGTTCCGGGCCTCGCGCACCTCTTCCCAGATCGTGCGGCCCGAGACGGTCAGCGCCTCGCGATCGAGCAGCCCGGCCTCTCCCAATCTCTGAAGAACCGCCGGCAATCCACCGGCATAGAAGAATTCTTCCATCAGATACCGGCCCGAGGGCATCAGGTTCACGATGGTCGGCACGTCGCGGCCCAGCCGGTCCCAGTCGTCCAGCGTCAGGTCGACCCCGACCCGGCCCGCCAGGGCCAGCAGGTGGATCACCGCATTGGTCGAGCCGCCGATGGCGCCGTTGGTGCGGATCGCATTCCCGAAGGCGGCGCGGGTCAGGATGTCGCTGGGCTTCAGGTCGTCCCTGACCATCTGCACGATGCGCCGGCCGGTCAACTGCGCCATGACGCGGCGGCGCGAGTCGACCGCCGGGATCGCGGCATTGCCCGACAGCGCCATCCCCAGCGCCTCGGCCATGCTGGCCATGGTCGAGGCGGTGCCCATGGTGTTGCAGGTGCCCGAGGACCGCGACATGCTCGCCTCGGCCTCGAGGAACTCGGCCTGCGTCATCTCTCCCGCCTTCACGGCCTCGGAGAATTTCCACAGATGCGTGCCCGAGCCGATGCGCTCGCCCCGGAACCAGCCGTTCAGCATCGGCCCGCCGGTAACGACGATCGAGGGGATGTCGGTCGAGGCCGCCCCCATCAGCAGGCTGGGCGTGGTCTTGTCGCAGCCGACCAGCAGCACGGCGCCGTCGATGGGCTGGCCGCGCATCGCCTCCTCGACCGCCATGGCGGCAAGGTTGCGATACATCATCGCGGTCGGGCGATAGCTGTTCTCGCTGGCCGAAAACACCGGCACCTCCAGCGGAAAGCCTCCGGCCTCCCAGACGCCCGCCTTCACCTTCTCGGCCAGTTCGCGCAGATGGCCGTTGCAGGGCGTCAGGTCCGACCAGGTGTTCAGGATGCCGATCACCGGCCTTCCGTCAAACAGATCATGGGGATAGCCCTGGTTCTTCAACCATCCTCGATGATAGATCGTGTCGCGCGAATTGCCGCCATACCAATGCTGCGAGCGCAGCTTGCGCGGCCAGGGCGCGGGGGTGAAGGGTCGCGTCATCACAGCACCTCGATGCGGCCCGGCAGGTCGGCCCCGGCCGCCAGCGGGTTTTGCAGCGGCAGGCCGAGCGCCGGCGCCTCGACCTGGAATACGTCGCCCGGCCGGCAGCGGATGCCGTCGGCAAAGGACAGCGTGGCGGTGCCGAAGAAATGCACATGCACATCGCCCGGCTGCCGGAACAGCGGGTACTTGAAATGGTGGCGTTCCAGGTTGGCGATGCTGTGGCTCATGTTCGCCTCGCCCGACAGGAAGGGCCTTTCCCAAAGCACCGCCCCGTCGCGCAGGATGCGGCTGGTGCCCTCGACATGCTGCGGCAGATCGCCCAGCAGCATCTCGGGGCCGAAGCTGGCCGGCCGCAGCTTGGAATGCGCCAGCCACAGGTAGTTGCCGCGCTCGGTCACATGGTCCGAGAACTCGTTGCCAAGCGCAAAGCCCAGGCGAAAGGGCGTGCCGTCCGGGCCGATCAGGTAGAGCCCGGCGATCTCGGGCTCCTCGCCCGCGTCCAGCGCGAATGCGGGCGAGGCCAGCGCCGCGCCCGGCGCCGCCACCGCATGGCCGTTACCCTTGTAGAACCATTCCGGCTGCACGCCCACCTCGCCCGGGCGCGGCTTGCCGCCCTCCAGCCCCATGCGGAACATCTTCATGCTGTCGGTCAGCTCGCCGGCATCGGGCGCGCCGTGCATCGCATCCCGCGTCGCGGCCGAGCCCAGATGCGTCAGCCCGGTGCCGGTCAGATGCAGATGCGCCGGGTCGGGATGGTCCACGGGCGGCAGAACCCGCCCCTCGGCAAG
Organism: Paracoccus sp. SSJ; assembly: GCF_030234105.1. Classification (NCBI taxonomy): domain Bacteria; kingdom Pseudomonadati; phylum Pseudomonadota; class Alphaproteobacteria; order Rhodobacterales; family Paracoccaceae; genus Paracoccus; species Paracoccus sp. SSJ. Next base: position 3,162 of record NZ_JASSPE010000029.1, read on the forward strand.
CGCGGCGGCCAGGTCCACCGCCGCGCCTTGGCCGCGGCGCGCCGCCTCGTCGGCCAGCCCGCGCCCGGCGGCGATGGCGGCCAGCGCCAGGGCGCGGGTGCTGTCCACGCCCGGAACCAGATGCGCGGCATCGCCGTCACGCAAGGCCACCGCACGGCCGCCATCCGGCAGAAAAAGTTGCGACAGAAACATGGCAGCCCCCCTCAGCGATCGGTCAGGACGCGGGGAATGGGCCCGCGGCGCGGCCGCATCCCCGTCCCCTCCTGACGGTCGGGCTTGATCTAGCCATGAAAGGACATGATGGTAAAATTACATCGCTTGCAATTTGCATATCAGAATCGTCATGCCATTCCCGCCCGCCCGCCTGATGCTGAAACCCGCCCAATTGCGGCTGATCCAGCAGATCGCCGAAACCGGCCAGCTGCAATTGGCGGCCGAGCGGATCGGCATGACCCAGCCCGCCGCCTCGCGCATGCTGGCCGAGATCGAGAACCAGATCGGCGCGCAACTGTTCCTGCGCCAGCCCAAGGGCATGGAGCCGACCGAGATCGGCCGCACCGTGCTGCGCCGCGCCCGCGTCATCCTGCGCGAGATGTCCAGCATGGCCTCGGACGTGCAGGCGCTGCGCGAGGGTTTCGGCGGCGCGCTGCGCGTGGGCGCGGTGACCGGGCCGGCGGTCAGCTACCTCGTCTCGGCCATCCGCGAGATCAAGCAGGGCGCGCCCGAGGCCGACATCACCGTCGATGTCATGCCTTCGCGCGAATTGCTGCTGCACCTTGCGGCCGGAGAGATGGATTTCGTGCTGGCCCGCATCCTGCCGGAATTCGACAGCCGGGATTTCAACATCCTGCCGATGCGGGACGAGAAGGTGGCCTTCCTGGTGCGGGCCAGCCATCCGCTGAGCCGCTCGCCCTCGGTCACGCTGACCGAGCTTGCCGGCCAGGAATGGATCATGCAGCAACGCGGCGCCCCGATCCGCGAGGCGGCGCTGGCGGCCTTTGCCGATGTCGGGCTGTCCGAGCCGAGAAACATCGTCAACAGTCCCTCGCTGCTTCTGACCATCGCCTATCTGGCGCAGGGCGATGCCGTGGCGCCGATGTCCGAGGAGGTGGCGGAACTGCTGATCCGGCCGCCGGTCGGGGCGGGTTTCGCCGTGCTACAAGTGCCGCATGAGATCCGCGTCTCGCCCTATTACCTGCTGGACCTGAAGCGCCGGCCCTTGTCGCCCTTGGCGATGCGGCTGCGCGAGAAGCTGGTGGCACTGTCGCAAAGCCCGGTGCGGGACGCATTCGGCTGAGGCGGCGACAGGGCGCGCCGCCGCATGAGTATTTGGGGAACGAAGAAGCCGGCGCCGCGCGGGACGGGCGGCGCCGGGCGCGTCGTCAGGCGTTTTGCAGGCTGCGCTCTTCGCGGCTTTGCAGGACCGCCTTGTCGGTCTGGCCGAGGATCTGCGAGGTGACGGTGCCCGCCGTCATCGAGCCCGAGACGTTCAGCGCCGTGCGGCCCATGTCGATCAGCGGCTCGACCGAGATCAGCAGCGCCACCAGCGTCACCGGCAGGCCCATGGCCGGCAGCACGATCAGTGCCGCCATGGTCGCGCCCCCGCCCACGCCCGCGACCCCGGCCGAGGACAGCGTGACGATGGCCAAGAGCGTCATGATCCAGGCCGGGTCCAGCGGGTTGATGCCGACCGTCGGCGCCACCATCACCGCCAGCATCGCCGGATAGAGCCCGGCACAGCCGTTCTGGCCGATGGTCGCCCCGAAGGAGGCCGAGAACGAGGCGATGGTCTGCGGCACGCCCAGCCGGCGGGTCTGGATCTCGACATTGAGCGGGATGGTCGCGGCGCTGGAGCGGCTGGAGAAGGCGAAGGTCAGCGCCGGGACGATCTTGCGGAAGAAGGTCAGCGGGTTCACCCCGGTCAGGCTCAGCAGCACGGCATGGACCACGAACATGATCGCCAGCCCCAGATAGGAGGCGACGACGAACTTGCCCAGGTTCAGGATGTCGGCCGCGTTCGAGGTCGCCGCCATCTTGGTCATCAGCGCCATGACGCCATAGGGGGTCAGCACCATGATCAGCCGCACCAGTTGGCTGATCCAGGCTTGCAGGATGTCGATCAGGCCCAGCAGGCTGCGGCCCTTTTCGGGATCGCGGCGCAGCAGGCGGATGGCCGCGACGCCCAGGAAGGCGGCAAAGACCACCACCGCGATGATCGAGGTCGGGTTGGCCCCGGTCAGGTCGGCGAAGGGGTTCTTCGGGATGAAGGACAAGAGCAGCTGCGGCACCGTCAGGTCGGCGACCCGGGGGGCATAGCTGGTCTCCAGCGTGGTCAGCCGGGCGGTCTCGGCCGCGCCCTGGGCCAGTCCCTCGGCGGTCAGGCCGAAGGCCAGCGACATCACCACGCCCACGAAGGCCGCAATAGCGGTGGTGATGAGCAGCGTGCCCAGCGTCAGCACCGAAATCCGGCCAAGCGCCGAAGCGTCGTGCAGCCGCGCCACCGCGCTGAGGATCGCCGCGAAGACCAGCGGCATCACCACCATCTGCAACAGCTGCACATAGCCGTTGCCGGCCACGTTGATCCAGTCGATCGTGGTCTGCAGCACCGGCGAGCCGTTGCCATGGACGAGTTGCAGCCCGATCCCGAACAGCGTGCCCAGGATCAGGGCGATGAAGACCCGCACCGACAGCGAGAGCTGCCCGCCCTGAAGGCGGACCAGCACGACAATCAGCGCGGCAAAGATCAGAAGGTTGATGAGAACGGATGCCATCGCGCGTCTCCGGCAATTTCAGATTGATCCATCAAGCCACAATGCGCGTCCGGCGTATAGTCCATGGCCTGCGGGGAAGCCGCGCATATCCGCGGCCATCCGCCGATAAGAGAGCAGGCGGCGTCCTGCAAGCCCTCCGCCTCGGTTTTACCCATATTTCTACATGAAATATTGAAACAGTATATAAATATCGTGGATTATTTCTGCCGCATTGCCGCGATAGCCTGCGTCGGACCGATCCTTTCCCTGGTGTGCGGGCCGCGCCGCCGGGCCGGATCGCAGCAGCAAGGCAGGTCATGCGCAGGCTATCGGCGATCCTTTTCGCATTCTTCCTGGGCTTGTCCGGCCCCTTGCCCGGCCAGGCGCAGACCATGCACGAGACCGCCCTGTTCACCGCCGCCGCCGATGGCGATGCCTCGGCCATCCGCACGCTTCTGGCGCGTGGAGCGCCCGTGGACCTGCGCGACGCAAAGGGGCGCACGCCGCTGCTGGTGGCGACCTATGCCGACCGGGTCGAGGCGGCGCGGGCGCTGATCGAGGCCGGTGCCGACGTGAACGCCAGGGATGCCATCCACGACAGCCCCTATCTCTATGCCGGGGCGCGCGGGCATCTGGAAATCCTTGAACTGTCGCTGGCGCATGGCGCCGATCTGGCCAGCACCAACCGCTTCGGCGGCACGGCGCTGATCCCGGCGGCCGAGCGCGGCCATGTCGAGACCGTCCGCCGCCTGATCGAAGCCGGCGTCGATGTCGATCACGTCAACCGGCTGGGCTGGACCGCGCTGCTGGAGGCGATCATCCTGAGCGACGGTGGCCCACGCCAGCAGCAGATCGTCGATCTGCTGATCGCAGGGGGCGCCGATGTGAACCTGCCCGATGGCGAGGGGGTCTCGCCGCTGGCCCATGCCCGCCGCATGGGGTTCGACGCGATCGCGGCGCGGCTGGTCGCCGCCGGCGCAAGGTGAAGTGAGGGGCGATGTCCGATCAGGCGAAGCACTATCTGGAGCAGGCGGTGATGCTGGCGCATCGCAACGTGCAGGCCGGCGGCCGGCCTTTTGGCGCGGTGGTGGTGCGGGACGGCGAGGTGCTGGCCACCGGCGTCAACGAAACCGCCGCCACCCATGACCCGACCGCCCATGCCGAACTGGTGGCGCTGCGTGCCGCCGCGCTGCGGCTGGGCTCGCCCGATCTTTCGGGCTGCGTGGTCCATGCCAGCGGCCAGCCCTGTCCCATGTGCCTGGCGGCCATGCGGCTGGCCGGCGTGACCAAGGTGCATTACGCCTATTCGAACCAGGACGGCGCGCCCTACGGCCTGTCCACGGCCGCGCTTTACGAGGAACTGGCCAGGCCCCTTGACCAGCAATCCATCGCCATCCGCCACCTGCCCGTGCGGCCCGAGGGCGCCGGCGATCTTTATGCCGACTGGAAAGCACGGCAGGAGCGGGCGTGAAGGCGAACAGGCAGCCGCTGATGCTGGCCGTGGTGGCCATGGTCGGGCTGGCGCTGCGGCCGTTCCTGACCGGGGTCGGCCCCGTCGCGACGCCGATCTCGGCCGAAACCGGCCTTTCCATGCAGGGCCTGTCGGCCCTGACGCTGCTGCCGATCCTGCTGATGGGGGCCGGGGCCTTTCTCGGGCCGGCGATCCAAGCACGGCTGGGCGCGAAACGCGCCGCCGTGCTGGCGCTGCTGGTGCTGAGCCTGGGCTCGGGCCTGCGGCTCGGGGCGCATTCGGCGCTGGACATGCTGGGCTCGGCCGTGCTGCTGGGCGTGGGCGCGGCGGTGGTGCAGGCGGTGTTTCCCACCATCATCAAGCGCGAGTTCCCGCGCGGCATCAACCTGGCCATGGGGCTTTACGCCGCGATGATGATGGGCGGCGGCGCCTTCGGCGCGCAGGCCGCGCCGCTGATCGCCGCCTGGTCGGGAAGCTGGCGGCTGGCGCTTGGCTGGCTGGCCCTGCCCGCCGCACTGACCGCGCTGCTGATCGCGCTGGCCCTGCCGCGCGAGCCGCGCAAGCCGCAGGGCAGCGGGCAGGGACTGTGGCGCTGGTTGCGCCTGCCGCGGGTCTGGCTGCTGATGGCCTGCTTCGGGTTGATCAACGGCGGCTATTCCTCGTCCGTCGCCTGGCTTGCGCCCGCATTCCAGGACCTGGGCTGGTCGGCGGGCGCCAGCGGCGGGCTGCTGGCGGTGCTGGCGGTGGGACAAGCCGTCTCGGCGCTGGTCACGCCGGTCCTGGCCAGCCGCGGCAGCGACCGGCGGCCGTGGCTGGGGATCTGCCTTGCGATGCAGGTGCTGGGCTTCGCCATGCTGGTCCTGCACCCCGAGGCCGCGCCCTATCCCATCGCCTTCCTGCTGGGCGCCGGGCTTGGCGGCTGCTTTTCGCTGATGATGATCGTGGCGCTGGACCACCTGCCCGATCCGGCGCAGGCCGGGGCGCTGGCGGCGCTGATGCAGGGCGGAGGCTTCCTGCTGGCCGCGATCCCGCCCTGGCTTCTGGCGCTGCTGCACGACCTGACCGGCAGCTTCACCCCCGGCTGGACGATGCACCTTGCCGCCGTGCTGGCGGTCTGCGTCCTGGCGCTGCGCCTGTCGCCGGCCAGCTATCGCGGTGCCCTGCGCCAACCCGACCCGCAGGGCGCCGGCCCGGGCGCAGCACCGGCCGAGTGAACGATTTCGACTAGGAGGAGGAAGAACCATGCTGACCATCACCCGACTGGACCAGGCGGATGCGCGCCTGCTGATCGCCGGCGCCGAGGCCCATGCCCGCGAGATCGGCGTGCCCATGTGCATCGCCGTCACCGACGAAAGCGGCCAGCTTCTGGCCTTTTCGCGCATGGATGGCGGCAAGGTGACATCGGCCACCATCGCCGTCGACAAGGCGTTCACCGCCGCGGCCGCGCGCAAGGCCACGCATGAATACGGCGCCGCCAGCCAGCCGGGCGCGCCGGCCTGGGGCATCTCCTCGGCCATCGGCGGGCGGCTGATGGTGGTGGGCGGCGGGTTGCCGGTCGATCACGACGGCCAGACCGTCGGCGGCATCGGCGTCTCGTCCGGCACGCCGGCCCAGGACCAGGCGGTGGCGCAGGCCGGCATCGACCATTGGCGGGCGCATCGCGCCTGATCGCCGAGGGACGGGGCCGGGCAGGACCGGCCCGTTCCCATCGGGCCACACCATGCGGGCCGCCGGCCGGACCCGGTCTGGACGCCGGCCGGCACGCCGGCTAAGGCAGGCGCGTTCCCCCGTGTCCCAAGGCGCGGGATCGCCTTACCTGCCTGCAAGAGAACATGCTGCTCTGGTTCCTGCCCATCGCCGCGGCCGTCTTCGGCGCAGCCATCCTGCGCGGCCTGACCGGCTTTGGCTTCGCGCTGGCGGCGGTGCCGCTGATGTCGCTGATCATCGAGCCCCGCATGGCGGTGGCCAGCACCATCCTGCTGCAGGTGATGATCGGCTTTCACGACCTGCTGCACCTGCACGGCAGCTATGACCGCACAGCCGTGCTGCGGCTGTCGCTGGGCTCGATGCTGGGGATGCCCTTCGGCATCGCGGCGCTGGCGCTGTTCGACCCCGATGCCGGGCGGCTCGCCATCGCGGCGATCTCGCTGGCCGGGCTTGGCATGATGCTGCGCCAGCCGCAGCGCCGCGTGGCGCCGGGCCCCGGCGTGACGCTGGCCGCCGGGGTGCTGTCGGGCCTGTTCGGCAGCCTTGCCGCGATGCCCGGCCCGCCCACGGTGGCCTATTTCGTCGCCAGCGGCACCCCGGTCGCGCGCGCCCGCGCCTCGATGATGATCTTCTTCTTCGTCTCGGCGCTCATCACCCTGCCGGGACTGGCGGTCGCCGGGGCGGTGGACCTCGCCACGCTGGGGCTCAGCCTCGCGCTTTTGCCCCTGCTGGTCTCGGGCACATGGGTCGGCGGGCGGCTGTTCCTGCGGCTGGAGGCGCGGCACTATCGCGGCCTGGCGCTTGGCGTCATGGCGCTGGCGGCCGGGCTTGCCGGCGCGCGGGCGCTGGTCGGGATGCTCTGACCCCGCTTGCACCCTGCCGCGCAAAGGGCTACCAGCCCGGCCTTTGCGGACAGGGGCACGGAAATGCGCAACGACATGCTCGCCATCGATTTCGGAACCTCGAACTCGGCCGCCGCGATCCTGCAGGACGGTCGGGTGCGGCGCATCGCCATCGAGCCGGGAACCGAGACCCTGCCGACCGCCGTGTTCTTTCCGGCGCGCGGCGGCGCCATGCGCATCGGCACGGCGGCGGCCGAGGCACTGACCGAAGGGGCCGAGGGCCGCTACATGCGGGCGCTGAAAAGCGTGCTGGGCACTGCGCTTTTCCACGAATCGCGGCTGATCGCCGGCAAGCGCCGCACGCTGGCCGAGATCGTCGCCGCCTTCCTTACCACCCTGCGCGAGCGGGCCGAGGCGGCGACGGGCCAAGGTTTTCGCGGCGCGCTTTCCGGCCGGCCGGTGCATTTCCACTCGAACGACCCCGGGCGCGACGCGCAGGCCCAGGCCGACCTGCGCGGCTGCTATCTGGCGGCGGGCTTCGACGAGGTCGCCTTCCTGCCCGAGCCCGAGGCGGCGGCGCTGGCCAGCCACGGCCTTGGCCGGGCGGGCGAGATCGGGTTGATTGTCGATATCGGCGGCGGCACCTCGGATTTCTCGGCCTTCCGCAGCCGGGGCGACGGCTTGCAGATCCTCGCCAATCACGGCATCCGGCTGGGCGGCACGGATTTCGACCAGCAGGTCTCGCTGAGCCATGCCATGCCGGTGCTGGGCCATGGCGGGGAACTGCGGCGCGCGATGGGCACCGGGCTCTTGCCGGTGCCGAATGCGATCTATGTCGATCTGGCGACCTGGGCGAAGATCCCCTTTCTGTACGTCCCCGAGACGCGGCGCATGGCCGCCGACATGGCCCGCATGGCGGTGGACCGCGCCGCGATGGAGCGCCTTGTCACGGTGCTGGACGAAGAGTTGGGCCATGAGTTGGCCTTTGCCGTCGAGCGCGGCAAGATCGCCGCCAATGCCGGCGAGGGCGCACGAATCGCCATGGGCTTCGTCGAGCCGGGGCTGGCGCCGCCGATCTCGCCCGCATCGCTGGACGCGGCGCTGTCGGGCTATCGCGCCGATCTGCGCGAGGCCGCCGCCGAGACGCTGCGGCTGGCCGGGATCGCGCCGGCCCAGGTCGGCAGCGTGATCCTGGTCGGCGGCTCCAGCCTGATGGGCCTGGTCGCCGAAGAGGCGCTGCGGCTTTGCCCCGGCGCGCAGCTGCGCCGCTCGGAAGCCTTTACCGCCGTGGTGGACGGGCTGGCGCTGGCGACGGCACGCTGACGGCACCCGCCCTGCGCGGATAGGGGAACGGCCTCACCCCCGCCACGGCCGGTCCGCCGGTTGTCAGGCGAACATCCCCCGCACCTCGCGGGCGATGAAATCCGCAAACAGCCGCACCTTGGGATCCTGCAGGCGCCGATGCGGCGTCAGCACCCCGAATTGCGAAGGGGTCGGCGGGTATTCCGGCAGCACCTCGACCAGCCGCCCCGAGGCGAGATGTTCGGCCACCTCGTAGCGCGGGCGGTTGACGATCCCCCTGCCCCCCAGCGCCCAGGCGCTGAGCACGTCGCCGTCATCGGCGTCGAACTTGCCGTTCACCAGCATTTTCTGCGGCCCCTCGGGGGTTTGCAGCACCCAGTAATATTCCGGGCTGCGCGGATAGCGCAGCAGCAGGCAGTTATGCGCGGTCAGGTCCTCGGGACGCTCGGGGCGGCCGTGCTGCTCCAGATAGGCCGGGGTCGCCACCAGCACCCGCCGGCATTCCGCGATCCGCCGCCATTTCAGCGCCGAATCCTGCGGCTCGCCCAGGAAGAAGGCCAGGTCGATCCCGTCCGCGATGATGTCCACGTTGCGGTCCGACAGCCGCAGCCGCACCTCGACCCCCGGATATTCGTCGCAGAACTTCGGCACCAGCGGCGCGATCAGCCGCCGCCCCAGGCCCAGCGGCGCCGTCACCCGCAAGGCGCCATGCGGCATGCCGGAAAAGCCCGAGACCACCGCCTCGGCCTCGTCCAGCGTCTCGATCACCCGACGGGCATTGTCGTAGAAGGCGCGCCCCACCTCGGTCGGCACCAGCTTGCGCGTGGTGCGATTGAGCAGCCGCACCCCGTATCGCGTCTCCAGATCCTTGATCCGGTTCGAGGCGACCGCCGGCGACATGCGCAGGTCGCGCCCGCCGGCGGTGATCGAGCCCAGCTCGACCACGCGGACGAAAACCCGCAGACTTTCAAGATATGGCATGGCTTCAACCCGCCTCTTTCAAGGAATCGCTGAAAGTCTTATGCTCAATCCGAGATTTCGCAAAGAGCAATTCGCATCTAGGCTTTTCCCATACCCAGCCATGCGAGCGAGGACCGAATGGGCCACGAATTGCGCTTTCTTCTGAACGACACCGAGATCAGCCTGACCGAGGCGGGCTCGCGCGACACACTTCTGGACTTCCTGCGGCTCAATCGCCGCCTGACCGGCACCAAGGAGGGCTGCGCCGAGGGCGATTGCGGCGCCTGCACCGTGCTGGTCGGCCGGCTGCACCAGGGCCGGCTGCATTACGAGCCGATCAACGCCTGCATCCGCTTCCTGGCCTCGTGCCACGGCTGCCATGTCGTCACTGTCGAGCATCTGCGCGGCGCTGATGGCGGGCTGCACCCGGTCCAGGCCGCCATGGTCGAGCATCACGGCAGCCAGTGCGGCTTTTGCACGCCGGGCTTCGTCATGGCGCTTTACGGGCTGTGGATGTCCGATCCGCATCCCGACATGCTGGCGATCGAGACCGCGCTGCAAGGCAACCTGTGCCGCTGCACCGGCTACGAGCCGATCGTGAAGGCGGCCTTCGCGGCCAGCGAGGCGGGCGGGCAACACATGGATGCGCTGACGGTCGAGCGCGACCGCATCACCGCCGCGCTCGACGCCATTCCGCGCGAACGCGTCGAGGTGGCGCGCGGCGATGACCGTGCCATCCTGCCGGCCGATGCCGCCGACCTGGCGCAGGTCCTGGCCGAGAACCCCAAGGCCACCATCGTCGCGGGCGCGACCGACGTGGGCCTGTGGGTGACGAAATTCCTGCGCAACATCTCTCCGGCCGTGTTCATCGGCCATCTGCAGGATCTCAAGAGGATCGAGATCGCCCCCGGCCACATCACCATCGGCGCCGGCGTGACCTATTCCGAATTCGAGCCCTTCCTGCGCGAGCATTTCCCCGAGGCGGTGGATTACTGGCTGCGCATCGGCGGCTGGCAGGTCAGGAACGCCGGCACCATCGGCGGCAACGTGGCGAACGGCTCGCCCATCGGCGAGACGCCGCCGCTGCTGATCGCGCTTGGCGCGAGCCTGCGGCTGCGCAGCGCCGAGGGCGCACGCGAACTGCCCATCGAGGACTACTTCATCGAATACGGCAAGCAGGACCGCCGCCCCGGCGAGTTCGTGGAATCGATCACCGTGCCGCTGAAAGGCGAGGCCAGGATCGCCGCCTACAAGGTCTCCAAGCGCCATCACGCCGATATCACCGCCTCGGCCGCCGCCTTCCGGGTGGAAACCGACGGCGCCACGATCATCGACGCGCGCGTGGCATTCGGCGGCATGGCCGCGACACCGAAACGCGCCACCCAGGCCGAGGCGGCGCTGAAGGGCCAGCCCTTCACCGCCGAGACCTTCGAGGCCGCCGCGCGGGCGGTCGCAAACGACTTCCAGCCGCTCAGCGACTGGCGGGCCAGCAAGGAATATCGCCAGCAACTCGCCGCCAACTTCTTCCGCCGCTTCTGGCTTGAACAGCAGGGCGCAGACCACCGCCTGAGGAGGGTCGAATGAAACAGGACGTTTTCGTCAAGGGCGCCGCCCATACGCCCATCATCCACGATTCGGCCGTGAAACATGTCACCGGCCTGGCCGACTATACCGACGACCTGCTGGAGCCGGTCGGCACGCTGCACGCCTATCTGGGGCTTTCGACCGTGGCGCATGGCCGCATCGTCGGGATGGACCTCGACGCGGTGCGCAAGGCCCCCGGCGTGCATCTGGTGCTGACCGCCGCGGACATTCCCGGCCATAACGACATCTCGCCCACCGGACTGCACGACGAGCCGCTGCTGGCCCAGGACGAGGTGCAGTTCCACGGCCAGCCGATCTTTGCCGTGGTGGCCGAGACCCGCGACCAGGCCCGCCGCGCCTGCCAACTGGCCCGCGTGGAATACGAGGAACTGCCCTTTGCCATCGATGCAATCTCGGCCCGCGACGCCGGCATGGGCTATGTGACGAAGCCCCTGAAGCTCAAGCGCGGCGACATGGCCGAGATGGACCGCGCGCCCCGGCGCATCGAAGGCCGGCTGACGGTCGGCGGGCAGGAACATTTCTACCTGGAAAGCCAGATCGCCTTCTCGATCCCGGGCGAGGACGACGAGGTCGTCGTCAACGTCTCGACCCAGCATCCCAGCGAAGTGCAGCACATGGTCGCCCATGTGCTGGGCGTGCCCTCGAACGCCGTGGTGGTGAACGTGCGGCGCATGGGCGGCGGCTTCGGCGGCAAGGAATCGCAGATGAACCCGTTCGCCTGCATCTCGGCGCTGGCGGCCAAGAAGCTCAAGCGCGCCGTCAAGCTGCGCCCCGACCGCGACGACGATTTCTCGATCACCGGCAAGCGCCACGACTTCGTCATCGACTATCGGGCGGGCTATAACGAAACCGGCAAGATCCACGCCGTCGATGCCGATTTCTATGCCCGCTGCGGCTTTTCCTCGGATCTCTCGGGCCCGGTGACCGACCGGGCGCTGTTTCACGCCGACAATGCCTATTACTACCCGGCGGTCGAGCTGCGCAGCCATCCGATGAAGACCAACACCTGCTCGAATACCGCCTTCCGCGGCTTCGGCGGCCCGCAGGGCGTGGTCATGGCCGAGCGCATCGTCGAGGACATCGCCTATGCCCTTGGCCGCGACCCGCTGGAGATCCGCAAGCTGAACCTTTACGAAAACGGCCAGCTCACCCCCTATCACCAGGAGGTCGAGGACCAGATCCTGCCCCGCATCTTCGAGGAGCTGGAGGCCAGCAGCGACTACCACGCCCGCCGCCAGGCCGTGCTGGACTGGAACGCCCGTGCGCAGGAACAGGGCGGCGCGATCCGCAAGGGCATCGCGCTTACCCCAGTCAAGTTCGGCATCAGCTTTACCGCGACCTGGTACAACCAGGCCGGTGCGCTGATCCACATCTATTCGGACGGCTCGATCCACCTGAACCACGGCGGCACCGAGATGGGCCAGGGCCTGAACACCAAGGTCGCGCAAGTGGTGGCCGAGGCGCTGGGGGTCAGCATCGACCGCATCAAGATCACCAAGACCACGACCGAGAAGGTGCCGAACACCTCGGCCACCGCGGCCTCGTCGGGCTCGGACCTGAACGGCATGGCGGCGCTGGACGCCTGCCGGCAATTGATCGAGCGGCTGACCGCATTCGCCGCAGAAGCCAGGGGCGTGCCGCCGGAACTGGTCAGCATCGGCGAGACGGTGCAGATCGGCACCGAGGAAATGCCCTTCGAGGATTTCGTCAAGACCGCCTATCTGGCACGCATCCAGCTGTCGGCCGCCGGCTTCTACAAGACGCCCAAGATCCACTGGAACCGCGATACCGGGCAGGGCCGGCCGTTCTATTACTTCGCCTATGGCGCCGCCTGCTCCGAGGTCTCGGTCGACACGCTGACCGGCGAATATGTCATCGAGCGCGCCGACGTGCTGCATGACGTGGGCCGCAGCCTGAACCCGGCGCTGGACAAGGGCCAGGTCGAGGGCGCCTTCGTGCAGGGCACCGGCTGGCTGACCAGCGAGGAACTGTGGTGGGACGACAAGGGCCGGCTGCGCACCCATGCGCCCTCGACCTACAAGATCCCGCTGGCCTCCGACCGGCCCAAGGTCTTCAACGTCGACCTGGCCGACTGGTCGGTGAACCGCGAGGCGACGATCAAGCGATCCAAGGCCGTGGGCGAGCCGCCCTTCATGCTGGGCATCTCGGTCTTCCAGGCGCTGAACATGGCCGTCGCTTCGTTCAACGGCTATGCCGAGAACCCGCGCATCGACGCGCCCGCCACCCCCGAGCGCGTGCTGATGGCCATCGAGCGGCTGCGGCCATGATCCGGGTCGAGATCACCCGCACGCGCGGCTCCTCCCCGCGCGAAAAGGGGGCGGCGATGTTCGTCGCCCCCGAGGGGCTCAGCGGCACCATCGGCGGCGGCCAGCTGGAATACATGGCCATCGACCGCGCCCGGCAGATGCTGGCGCGCGGCGAGGCGCAGGCCATGATGGACGTGCCGCTGGGCCCCGAGATCGGCCAATGCTGCGGCGGCCGGGTCGAGCTTACCCTGACCCGCGTGGCCGAGGCCCCCGCCGGCCCCGAGCATCCGCAGGTGCTGATCTTCGGCGCCGGCCATGTCGGCCGGGCGCTTGCCAAGGCGCTGGCATTGCTGCCCTTGCGCCCGGTCCTGATCGACCAGCGCGCCGGCGAACTGGCGCAAGCGACCGGCGAGACCCGCCTGACGCCGCTGCCCGAGGCCGAGATCCGGCAAGCGCCCTTCGGCACCAGCCATATCATCGTCACCCATGACCATGCGCTGGACTTCCTGCTCGCCGCCGAGGCTCTGCGCCGCATGGACGCGCCCTATATCGGCATGATCGGCAGCAAGACGAAGCTGGTGCAGTTCCGCCGCTTCGCCCGCGCCCAGGGGCTCGACACCGACCGGCTGACCTGCCCCATCGGCGCCGGCTGGTCGCGCGACAAGCGCCCCGAGGTCATCGCCGCCTTCACCGCCGCCGAGATCATCGGCCGGCTGACCGAAACCGTTTCACCGTTCGAAAAATACTCATGCGACAGCTGATCCGGGGGCGCACGCTCTCCTTCCACGCCGACCCGGTCGAGGTCGAGAACGCCTTCACCTATCACGAGGACGGCGCCATCATCACCCAAGACGGCAAGATCGTCGCCATCGGCGACTATGCCGCGCTGCACGAGCCGGGCCTGCCGGAAATCGACCACCGGCCGCACCTGATCCTGCCGGGCTTCATCGACACCCATATCCATTTCCCGCAGGTGCAGGTGATCGCCAGCTGGGGGGCGCAGCTTCTCGACTGGCTCAACACCTATACCTTCCCCGAGGAATCGCGTTTTGCCCAACAGGGCCATGCGCCGCTGATGGCCGAAAAGTTCCTCGACCTGCTCCTCCAGCACGGCACGACCACCGCCGTCGCCTTCTGCTCGGTGCATCCGCAATCGGCCGAGGCGCTGTTCTCGGCCGCCGAGGCGCGGGGCATGGCGATGATCGCCGGCAAGGTGATGATGGACCGCAACGCCCCCGAGGCGGTGCTGGACACGCCGCAGCAGGGCTATGACGACAGCAAGCGGCTCATCGAGAAATGGCACGGCCGGGGCCGCCAGCGCTATGCCATCACCCCGCGCTTCGCCATCACCTCGACGCCCGAACAGATGCAGATGACCGGGCAACTGGTGCGCGAGCATCCCGACTGCCACATCCAGACGCATCTGTCCGAGAACCGCGACGAGATCGCCTTCACCCTCAGCCTCTATCCGCAGGCGCGCGACTATCTCGACATCTACGAGACCTACGGGCTCTTGTCGGACAAGCTGCTGCTCGGCCATTCCATCCACCTGGAGCCGCGCGAGATCGCCCGCATGGCCGAGACCGGCAGCCGGGCGGTGTTCTGCCCGACCTCGAACCTGTTCCTCGGCTCGGGGCTTTTCGACGAGGCGGGCTTGCGCGCGGCGGGCGTGGTCAGCGGCATCGCCACCGATGTCGGCGGCGGCACCAGCTATTCCATGCTGCAAACCCTGAACGAGGGCTACAAGATCCTGCAACTGCGCGGACAGAAACTGCATCCCTTCGCCGCCTTCCATTGGGTCACGCGCGGCAATGCGCTGGCGCTCGGCATGGCCGAGCGGATCGGCACGCTGGACCCCGGCAGCGATGCCGACCTGGTGGTGCTGGACAGCCGCGCCACGCCGGCGATGGCGCTGCGCATGGACCGCGCCGAAACCCTGGCTGAAGAGCTGTTCATCCTGCAGATCCTCGGCGACGACCGCGCCATCGCGCAGACCTATGTCGCGGGGAAACCCATGCTCGGCTGAACCGGGTCCATGGGCCGGGACATCGGCCGGGTCGTCGCAGATCCCGCAATCCCAGCCGTTTGCGACAGGCGCCTTCATGGTTCCCGTGGGGGGCGGCGGGTGCCTCGGCCGGGGTCAGCGGGAACGCAAACAGTGGGGCGCCCGATTTCCGGGCGCCCCACTCCGGGGACTGAGTTCGGGGGACGTCTCAGGCCCGTTCAGGAACCGCCATGCCAAGCCAATCCTTGTAGAAGGTGTCGATATCCGGCTCGAAGTCATGGATCACCGGATACCAGGGCGTGGGGGCCTCGACATCCAGCAGGTCGCCCGAGATCGGGCAGAAATATTCGCGGATCACCTGCCAGTCCGGCGAAGGTGCCATCAGGCGGGGATAAAGCTCCTCCATCTTTTCGGCGGTCTCGCGCACGCGGATCCGGGCATGCAGCTTCCAGTTCTGATCCCATTCGCAGAAATCGTGGCCGGCCTGGCTGCGGATCATCCATTTCCTGTCCGACTTGCGCTGGACGATATACAGCTTGGGGCCAAGCGGCAGGATGATGGGATCGTCCCATTCCACCTGCTCCTGCAGGATCTCGATATAGGTCTGGAACCTCTCCTTGTCCTTGGGGGTGGAGAGCATGGTGTGCAGCGTATCGCGGTCGATCTTGCCGTCCACCAGGTCTTTGATCTTGGTCTTGGTATAGGCCATGGGAACCTCCGTCTGACTGGCCTTCCGGGGGCGGCGGCGTCGCAGGAGACGCCGCCGGGACGGTTCATTCCTCGACGAACTGGACGGTCTTCACGTCCGGCAGTTCCGAGATGTCCATGGAGTATTCGCGCCCATAGGACGGGATCGGCAGGTCGGCCTCCATGAGCTTCCAGTCGGCGGGCAGGTTCCAGAAGCTGCGGAACTGCTGCTCGAAGCGCGGGCCCAGCTTGAAGGATGCGGCGAACATCTGCTGGACATGGGTGCCGGCATCCTTGGCGAGGATCTTCTCGCGTTCGGATTCCATCCACTGCCGGGTGGGGACGGATTCCTCCAGCCGTGCCTTGCGGATCGCCTTGCGCTTCGCCTCGGTCGCGGCCTGATCGACGCCCTGCATGCCGTCGCCGGCCTGGGCAAGGATCACGCCATAGACGCTTTCGGCAAAGCGGGGCAGCAGGTAGCCGCCGTTCACGTCGTCGGCCACCTTCTGCGGCTCGCGGTCCAGCGGATCGCCGAAACCCGGACCGCCCCGCATGTAGTTCAGATACAGGTCGTAGTCCTTGAACATCGCCTCGGTGGTGATGGCCTGCTTGTCGCGCTTGATCCGCGCATCGGGCAGCATCGCCTCCCAGGTCGGGTTCTCGGGGTCGGTATCGCCGCCATGCGGGATGGCGCCGCCCTCGGCGATGATCTCCTTGAGCCGGGTGTCATGCGCTTCGAAGCGATAGCCCGAGGCCGCCGGATAGCCGCCCATCAGCCCCCAGTCCGAGCTGATATGGCCGTTGCCCATGAAGAACATCGTCCAGTCCTTGGCGTTCCAGACCATGCGCAGGCTTTCAAAGCCGCAGCCGCCGCGATACTTGCCGGCGCCGCCGGAACTCGCCTTGATCTGCCGGCCCAGATAGACCAGCGGCTCGGCCAGTTCCCAGATCTCCATGTCGCCCATGTCGCCTTCCGGGTTCCACACGGCGGCGGCATGGCTGATGCCGTCCATATGCGCGCTGGCCCCGACCCCGTTCGCCGCGCATTCGAACGAGTTGACGGCGTGGATCTCGTCATACTGGTTGAAGCCGCCGCCCTGCAGCCAGTTCGAGGTATTGGCGTTGCCGGCGTTCACCTCTTCCAGGTAGCCGCGGCCGAAATAGGCCCGGCTGAGACCCCGCCACAGCGCCGTCCATGAGCTGACGAGGAAGTGCCAGGAATAGCTGAAGGCCACGCGCCGGTCGTCCGGGTTCATCCAGGTGCCCTTGGGCAGGCGGAACTCTGTCCCGTAGGCGGCGCCGTCGTTGATCATCTCGGTCGGGATCAGCGATTGCGTCATCATCACCCAGATGCCGGAGGTGAAGCTGACCTGATGGGCGTTGTAGGTATGCCAGCCCCAGCGGGACGAGCCCTCGAAGTCCAGCCGCCAGGTGCCGTCGCCGCGGATGGTGATCTCGGACGGCGTGTGCATGATCGTGTCGACCTTGGCAAAGTCGGACGGAACCCGCACGTCTTCATGCGCATAGGGCACGTCGACGAAGCCGACCTGGCGATACTTGCCGGGAATGGTCATCGCCTTGATGCGGGCCTGAAGGCCGACCCGGCCGTGCTCGACCGCCTCATAGGCGAATTTCCAATAGGACTCGATGCCCTCGTCGGCGATGACCTCCTGCACCAGGTCGCGGATCATGTGGCAGCCGGCGACGCGGGTGCGTTCGTCCAGCATCCAGTAGCGCGTGGTGCGCACCATGCGCTGGCTTTCATGCAGCCAGTCGCGGAACAGCGTGTCGTTCTCGCCGATCTTGCGGCAGGTGATCGAATAGCCGTCGCCGAACCGCTGCACCTGCCCGGTGGACATCGAGCCCGGCCCGACCGAGCCGGTGTCGATCACATGGGTGACGCCGCCGACCCAGCCGATCAGCTCGCCCTCGTGAAAGATCGGCACGATGGTGTGGATGTCGCAGGGATGGACGTTGCCGATCAGGCTGTCGTTGTTGCAGAAGATGTCCTTGTCGCGGATGCCGGGGTTATCCTCCCAGCCGTTCTCGATCATGTACTTGATCGCCGCGCCCATGGTGCCGACATGGATGATGATGCCGGTCGAGGTCAGGATCGAATCGCCCGCCGCGTTGTAGAGGGTGAAGCACAGTTCCCCCTCTTGCTCGACGATGGGCGAGGCGGCGATCTTCTTGGCGGTCTCGCGCGCGTCCACCACCCCGGCACGCAGCCGCGAGAACAGCTTGTTGTATTTGATCGGGTCGCTGTCGCGCAGCTCCGTCTGCTGCAGGCCGGCGTAATGCCTGGTCCGCTTCGTGGCCTCCATCAGCCGGTCGCGATGTTCCTTCAGGGTCTCGCCGCCGCGCACGATGCCGCGGTTCTCGACCTTGGATTGAATGTTCATGACTTCATCTCCTCCCTGAGACCGTCAGATTTCCTTGAGGTGGAAAAGCCGGTGCCCGTCGAGCCAGGTCTCGAAGCCGCCCGGCACGACAAAGGTCGTGGCGTCGGATTCGATGATCGCGGGGCCGGTGATGCGGTTGCCGGGGCGCAGTTTCTCCATCTGGTAAAGCTGCGCGTTCACCCATTTCTTGTGGCGATAGAACTTGCGGGTGCCCAGCTTCGATTCTTCGGGCGGCGCTTCGCCCTGCAATTCCTCTTTCGGGATCCGCGGCTTGGGGATCGGCACCGTGCCGCGCATGATCGCGCCCGTGACTGAATAGCCAAGTTCGGGCGAGCGCGCCGAAGCGGCATAGACGCGGCCATAGGTGTCGTTGAACGCCTCGACCAGCCGGTCCCAGTCCTCGGCCGAACGCGCCTCCATGATCGGGCTTTCGATCTCCAGGTCGTTCAGCTGGCCGCGATATTGCATGCGGAAGCCCGGTTGCAGTTGCACCTTGTCGGGGCTGTAGCCGTTGATCTCGAACTCTTCGAGGACGCGTTCCTTCAGCTCTTCCCAGGCGGCCTGCAGCGTCTCGGCCTGCGTGGTCTTCAGCGCATCGGGGGCATCGGGGGCGATGTTGATGTCCAGCGACTTGTCATAGCGGTATTCGAAATCCGCCGCCGCGCAGCCGAAGGCCGAGAAGCCCGCAGCCCAGGCCGGCACGATCACGTCCTCGAAGCCCAGCCCCTCGGTATAGCCGTAGGTATGGACCGGACCCGCGCCGCCATAGCTGAAGCAGACGAAGTTGCCCGGCGTCGAACCCTTGCCCGAGATCATCGAGCGCAGATAGTCGCGCAGGTCGCTGTCCAGCAATTCGATGACGCCCGCCGCCGCATCCTCGACCGACAGGCCCAGCGGATCGGCGATCTGTTCCTTCATCGCGTTCCAGGCCCGCTCGCGGTCCAGCTTGACCTGGCCGCCCAGGAAGTTGTCGGGGTTCAGATAGCCCAGGATGACGTGGCAGTCCGAGATGGTGACGGTCTCGATCCCCGATTCGGCCCAGCAGACGCCGACCCGGTAGCCCGCCGAATCCGGCCCCAGCTTGATCGCCTTGGTGTAGGGGTCCAGCCGGATGAAGCTGCCCGCCCCCGCGCCGACCGAATCCATCGCGACCAGCGGCAGCGACAGCACCAGCCGCGCCATGTCCGGGTCGTTGCGGATCGTCAGCTCGTTCTGGGTGATCAGCGCCACGTCGAACGAGGTACCGCCGATATCCGAACAGGCGATGTTGGAATAGCCCAGCACCTCGCCCAGGTATTTGGCGCCGATCACCCCGCCGATGGGCCCCGAGACGATGGTGCGCGCCAGTTCCTTGGCCTTCCAGCTGATGGTGCCGCCATGGGTCGCCATCACCCGGAAGTCGAATTTCGAGCCGTTCTCCTTGAAGGCCGAAGAGATCTTGTTCAGCGTCTGCCGCGAAGGCTCGGCGGCATAGGCTTCCAGGATCGTGGTGTTGGTGCGATGGGTCTCCTTGCGCACCGGGTAATAGTCGGTCGAGGCAAAGACCGGGATCGCCTTGCCCGATTTCTCGACCTCCTCCAGCACGATGTCGCGCACCCGGCGCTCATGGGCGGGGTTGCGATAGCTGTGCAGAAGCGAGATCACGATGCCCTCGACATCCTGGGCGATCAGTTCGCGCGCCGCCTGGCGGGCGGTTTCCTCGCGCAGCGGGATGACCACGGTGCCGGACATGTCCACCCGCTCCATCACGCCGCGGGTCAGGTGACGCGGCACCAGCGGCTCGTCATAATAATGCGTGTTCAGGTGGATCCGGTCCTCATAGGCAAAGCCCAGGTAAGCCTGGATCGCGCGGCCCATGCGGTGGAAGTCCTCCATCCCCGCATTGACGATCAGCCCGCAGCGCAGCCCCTTGCGCTGCACCACGCGATTCAGCATCGCGGTGCCGGAATAGACTCCGGTCTGGATTTCCGACAGCGCCTCGTCCAGCGTCAGCCCCCAATGCTCCAGCCCCTCCTTCGAGCTGGCGATCAGGCCGAGCGCCTCGTTCTGCGGTGTCGACTGGGCCTTGCCGACCACGAAGTCCCCGTCGCTGTCGACGAAGAACGTGTCGGTCATGGTGCCGCCGGCGTCGATGCCCAGCACCTGCACCTTTCGATGCGATTCCTTGTCCAATGGCACGGTTTTTCCTCCTCCCATTGCGCCACCTCCCCGTGGCGTATGGAAAGGATGCAGCCGCTGCGGCTGCGGGTGTTGTCCGGTTTTCGGACATCGTGCCGGACATGCTGCGGACGCAATGACGCGGTGCGGAAAGCGCCGTCAGTGCTTGCGCGCGCGCGGCACCCCGTATTGTTCCAGCTTGAGGTAAAGCGTCGAGCGCGAGATCCCCAGGCGCCGCGCCGTTTCGGTCATGTTGCCGCCGCATGCGGCCACCGCATCGAGGATCTCGACCCTCTCGCGGTCGCGCAACGTCTCCTCGCGGCCCGGTCGCCTGCCCCGCGCGATGGCCGGGGGCAGGTCCGCCGCATCGACGAGCCGGCTGAAGGACGTGGCTGAAAGCGCCTCGACAAGATTGCGCAATTCGCGCAGGTTTCCCGGCCAGTCATAGGCTTGCAGTCGCAGCATGGCGGCCGGCGTGAAGCGGACGACGCCCTTCCGTCGGTCCGAACAGGTTTCCGAGAAATGCCTGACCAGGTCCGGCAGGTCCGCGCGCCGCTCCGCGAGCGAAGGCAGCCGCAGCACGGCGCCCGAGAGCCGGAAATGCAGATCGGCCCGCAGGCGCTCGGCCGCCAGGCGTTCCGAAAGCGGCACCGAAGACAGGCTGATCACCTGCACCGGCGCGGCCCGCTGAAGCTGTGCCAGCGACTGCGCCAGCGCGACCTGGACCGGCAGGGGCGTTTCGACCGGCTCGTCCAGAATCAGCGTGCCGCCGCCGTCGGACAGCCGCGCCAGCCATTCGCCGCCTGGCGCGCCGCGCAGCATCGCGGGCTCCAGCAGGCTGCAATCCACCAGTTCCAACGGCATCCGGGCCTGCGGGCCGGCCTCGTGCAGCGCCCGTGCCAGGGTTTCCTTGCCGCTGCCCGCCTGCCCCTTGATCACCAGGGGGACGCCGCTTTCGACAAGCTTCGCGGCCTCGTCGCAGATCGGCGCCATCATCGACCCTATGCCGGCAATGGCCGGCAGGTCGATGCGGTCCTTGCGTTCGCCGCGGCGCCTGGTCGGGAAGCTGACGACCAGCCCCAGCGCCTCGCCACGGCTGAGGATCAGATCGACGCCCGCTTCCGGCAAGGCGGCGCTGAACCGCTCGGCCAGCAGGTGCGGATCGCCCTCGAACGCAGGGGCCTCGGCCAGACCGGCGGTCGCCGGCCCGAGCTTGGTGCTGAGCCGTTCGGAGGCGCCCGATGCCCAGACCTGCCGGCCATAGCGGTCGAAGACGGCCATGTCGCCCCCGCGACCCGCGCCCATGCCGGAGGAAAGCAGATGGCCGATCAATGCCTCGCGCTCTTGCAGCCCCAGCGCGCGCAGCGCCTCTTCGATCTGCAGCGCCAGGCTGACCGAAAGCGCCGCGCCCCGGCGCATCTGTTCCTGGGCGGGGGCCGAAATATCCACCACGCCAAGCATCTTGCCCGTCACGGGGTCGTGGATCGGTGCCGCGGCGCAGGACCAGTGGTGGATCGCTTCGCAGAAATGCTCGACCCCGGTGATGCTGACCGGCTTGCCCAGATGCAGCGCCGTGCCGATCGCGTTGGTGCCGATGGCGGCCTCGTCCCACCGCCCGCCGGGCTGGAGGTGGTTCTCGGCGCCGCGCGACAGCACGCGCGCATCCCCCGCCGCTTCGAGCACGACGCCCTTCTGGTCGCAGAGCAGCAGCATGGCGCCCGCGTCATCGAGCATGTAGCCGGTGCGCCGGACGGCGAGTTTCGCGGCTTCGCGCAGGCGCGTGTTTCTGGACCGAAGATTGTTCAGTTCGTCCTGACCCAATGACGGCGCCTGCCGCAACGCATGCAGCCTCGCGCCCTCCTTTGACCGAACCCAGGATCTGAGCACGACTTCTCGAACGCTTGGGGGCACGCTCCCCAAGGCACGAAAGCGTTCCCAGTCCTCCTTCTGGATGCTTTCCGCCATCATCTGCGCCCTCTGGTGAGGTAGGGGAAGATAAGGGACCGCACCCCGGTGATGTCAAGAAAACAGTTGCGCCGCCGTGCTGGTCTTGCGCAGGCGGGGTCCGCCACGGATGCGCGGCCTCACCGCCGCGTTCTGGCGTTCAGAACCGGCTCAGAAGGTCCGAGCGGAACGAGGCGTCCAGCCGGCGCATGTAGCTTTCCGCGCAGCACATGTGTTCGTGCATGATGCGGGCGGCGGCATCGCCGTCCTCGGCGCGAAACGCGGCCAGAAGCTGCCTGTGGCTTTCGATGTTCGCCTCGCCGAAGATCTCGTGCTCGCGCATGCTTTCGCTGCGATAGCTGACCAGATCCCGCAGCATGCTGTTCAGGAAGCGGCACATGAAGACCAGGATCACGTTGTCCGAGGCTTCGCAGAGGATGTCGTGGAACTCGGTCTCGGCCCGGCGCACCAGGGCGCGATCCTGCGCCGCGTTCGCCTCTTCGCAGATGCGGACGTTCTCTTCCAGCCGGCGGAAATGCGCGGGCGCCAGCTTGCCGATGACGTTGCGCGCCAGGCTGACCTCCAGCGACTGGCGCAGCTCATAGACCTGGGCAAAGTCGATCTTCTGGAAATGCAGGTATTGTCGCAGCTGCTGGGTGACGATGTCGATCGAGGCCGGCTGGATCTCGGGGCCGCCGTTCGGACCCGAGAGCATGCGCACAAGCCCCTCGACCTCCAGCGCTTTCAGCGCCTCGCGGATGGTGCCTTTCGAGCAGCCGTAATGCTCCATCAGCGCACGCTCATGCGGCAGCCGGTCGCCGGGGCGCAAACCGTCGCGGGCGATGCGGCGGCGGATGTCCTCGGCCACCTGATCCGACAGCTTGATGCGGGTAAGCCTGCGTTCCCTGCCTGCCGGTGCGTCCTGATCCATGCGGTCCTTCAGTCTTGCCAGATTGTCCCGGGGTCCAGCGGATATATGGGCCGGGCCAATTTTTTGAAAGCAAAGAGATCGTAATCCGAGGCGGTTACGCCCGAGCTTGCGCATTCCACCACGGCTTTCGCAAGCGGCTCGAAGACCGGGCGGCAATACATGCGCGATTTCAGGTGCAGGAAGCGCGCGCTGGCGGCATCGAGGCCGAGGCTGGCGAACACGCCCAGGTCCAGCGGCTCATGCGGTTCCTCGCAGATCACGATGCGCGCGGCGCCGGTGTCGAATGCGGCGGCACGGCCCATGCAAAGCTCCTGCCCGTTGTAGATCGGCCCGGCGACACGATAGCGCCCGTCGGACAGCGCCGTCACGCGACCCTTCAGCCGCAGCGGCGGGCGGGGCGCGGGCAGGCCCTCGGCCGGGGTCTTGTTGCCAAGCGCGATCTCGGCCTCGGCCCCCTCGCCCGCCGCGAAAAGCCGGGCCACGGTTTCGGGATCGGCAACGGGACCGACAAGGATGCCCTGTTGCCCGGCGGCCATCAGCTCCTCCAGCACGTCCATCACGTCGCAGCTGCCACCCGACATGCAGTTGTCGCCGTGGTCCAGAAGCAGCACCGGCGCCGAACCGTCGGCCAGCGCGGCGGCGCGGGCGATGGATTGCGGCAGCGGCTCCTCGGCATAGACGTATTCGGCGCGTCGCTGCCATGCCTCGCGGCCCAGTTCCCGGGCCACCTCGCGCGCAAGCTCCGGCGTGTCGGCGACGGTGACGATGGACAGGCCGGTCTCGGCCAGGTCGGCGATGGGAAAGCCGCCGAAGACCGTCGCCGCCTGCACGCCCGGCCGCGCCTCGGCCTGCCGCGCCAGCGCGATCAGGTCGGTCATGGCGCAATCGGTGGTGGTGTTCATGCACAGCGTCGCCGCCAGCATCGGCGGATGGCACAGCGCCATGGCCGGACGCGGGGCACCGGAAAGCAGCGGTTCGAACAGGCGCAGGACATGTTCTCCGGTTTCGACCATGTCCACATGCGGATAGGTCTTGAAGCCGACGATCACGTCGCAATGCTCCAGCATGCCGCCGGTGATGTTGCCATGCAGGTCCAGCGCCACGCCGATGGGCACGCCCGGCGCGGCGGCGCGGATGCGGCACAGCAGTTCGCCCTCGCCATCGTCATGGCTGCGGGTGACCATGGCGCCATGCAGGTCCAGCAGGATGCCGTCGCAGCCCCTTTCGACCGCCGCCAGGATGGCCTGCGCCATGGCCTCGAAGGCATCGTCCTCAACGGGCCCCGAGGGCATGGCATGGGCCAGCACTGGCACCTCGATCTCGGCGCCGATGCGACGGGCGAAGGCGTGGAAGGCGCCGATGGCGGCGGGATAG
The DNA here is from genome assembly GCF_030234105.1 of Paracoccus sp. SSJ. Lineage (NCBI taxonomy): Bacteria > Pseudomonadati > Pseudomonadota > Alphaproteobacteria > Rhodobacterales > Paracoccaceae > Paracoccus > Paracoccus sp. SSJ. The sequence goes on from NZ_JASSPE010000029.1 coordinate 27,566, forward strand.
TTCTCGGCCGCGGCCAGCGCATCCTCGCCCCATCTCGGGGCAAAGGCGGCCAGCGGGGTCTTGACCGGCGAGAAGGTGTTGGTCTCGTGGTTCAGCCGGGCCAGCACAAGACGGGTCATGCGGCCACCCCCTTGCGGGCCTCGGCCATGCGGCGGTCGTAGTCCAGCACCGCCTCCAGCAGCACCTGCGCGCCGGCAGCGCATTCCGCGGGTTCGGTCGATTCGGCGGGGTTGTGGCTCAGCCCGTCCTTGCAGGGCACGAAGATCATCGTCGTCGGCGCCACGGCCGCCGCATGGGCCGCGTCATGGCCGGCGCCCGAGATGATGTCGCGCGTCGAATAGCCCGCCGCCCGCGCCCCCGTCCGCACCGAGGCGATGCATTCGGCATCGAAAACCACCGGCGCGGTGCGCGAGATCTGCTCCAGCCGGTGCGTGAGCCCGACCGCTTCGGCGGCATCGCGCACCAGTTCCTCGACCTCGGCCTGCATCCGGTCCAGCACCGCGTCCGAAGGGTGGCGCAGGTCGATGGTGGCGCGCACCTCGCCGGGGATCACGTTATGCGAGTTCGGGCCGATCTCCAGAAAGCCGATGGTGCCCACCGCGTCGGGATGCGCCTTGGCGATGCGGTCGATACCCTCGATCACCCGCGCCATGCCCAGCAGCGCGTTGCGACGCATCCCCATCGGGGTCGAGCCGGTATGCGCCGCGGTGCCGGTCATGGTCAGGTCGAACCAGCGCATGCCCTGAATGCCCTGCACCACGCCGATCTCGACCCCCTCGGCTTCCAGGATCGGGCCCTGCTCGATATGCAGCTCGAACATCGCGCCAAAGCGGACCGCGCCCGCCCTGGCCTCGCCGCGATAGCCGATGCGGTCGAGGCTGGCGCCGAACGTGTCGCCGCGGGCATCCGCCCGCCCGTCGCCGTATTCGCGGCTATAGACCCCAGCCCAGATGCCCGAGCCGAGCATGGCCGGCGAAAAGCGCGAGCCCTCCTCGTTGGTCCAGTTGACCAGCATCAAGGGCGCCTCGGTCCGGTAGCCGGCGGCGTCGAGCGTGCGCAGCACCTCGAGCCCCGCCAGCACCCCCAGCACGCCGTCGAACTTGCCCCCGGTGGGCTGGGTGTCCAGATGGCTGCCCATGGCGATGGCGGGCAGATCCGCGCGGGCACCGGGACGGGTGGCGAACATGTTGCCGGCCTCGTCCACGGTCATGCTCAGCCCCAGCGCGTCGCATCGGGCGCGCAGCCAGTCGCGCACGCGGCGGTCGTCCTCGGACAGCGTCAGCCGGGCGATGCCGCCGTCGGGCGTGGCCCCGATCCGCGCCGTTTCCATCAGGCTGTCCCACAGCCTTTCGGCGTCGATTGTCAGGTTGGACATGGTGTTTTCCTTCATGCCTTCACGCCCAGGTAGCGGTCGATGGTGTCCGGGTCGCTGCGGAACTCGTTGGCACTGGCGCAATGCACGATGCGGCCCAGTTCCAGGATGTAATGCCGGTCGGCAAGCTGGCTGCAGACGGCCAGGTTCTGCTCGACCAGCAGGATCGGGACGCCGGCCTCGCGGATCAGGCGGATCTGGGCGACGATCTCCTCGACGATGATCGGGGCCAGGCCCTCGACCGGCTCGTCGAGCATCAGCACCTTGGGACCGTTCAGCAGCGCCCGGGCGATGGAAAGCATCTGCTGCTCGCCCCCCGAAAGCTGGCCGCCGCCGTTCTTCCTGCGCTCTTCCAGTCGCGGGAAGATGCGGTAGATGTCGCCAAGCGACCATGGCGAGCCGCGCTTTTCGGCGATGCGCAGGTTCTCCTCGACGGTCAGCAGCTGGAAGATGCCGCGATCCTCGGGCACCAGCGACAGCCCGGCGGCGGCGATGCGATGCGCCGGCTGGCCGGTCATGTCGCGGCCGGCCAGTTCGACGCGGCCCTGCCGGGGCGTGATCAGCCCCACGGCGGTCTTCAGCGTCGTGCTTTTTCCGGCGCCGTTGCGGCCCAGCAGGGTGACGATCTCGCCCTGCCCGACCTCCAGCGTGACGCCTTGCAGGATGTGGCTCTTGCCGTAATAGCTGTGCAGATCGGTCAGTCGCAAAGCCGGCGTCATGCGATGTCCCCCGTGATCATGTTGCCCAGATAGGCGCGCTGCACCTCGGGGTCGTCGCGGACCTGCGCCGGCGGCCCCTCGACCAGCTTGCGGCCCAGCCGCATCACCGTGACCATGTCCGAGATGTTCATGACGATGCCCATGTTATGCTCGATGAACAGTACGGTATGGTCGCGGCCCAGGTCGCGGATCAGCTGCTTCATCGCCTCGATGTCGTCGATGCCCATGCCGGATGTCGGCTCGTCCAGCAGGATGACGCGCGGCCGCGCGGCCATGGCCATGCCGACCTCCAGCCGCCGCTGCTGGCCATGCGACAGCTCGCCCGCCAGCCGGTTCGACACGGGGGCAAGCGCCAGCCGCTCGATCACCTCGTCGGCGATGGCCAGCGCCTCGGCATTGGCCTCGGCCCGCCGCCAGGGCGCGAGCGCCTGCCACGGCGTGCGGCCCTGGGCGGCAAGGCGCAGGTTCTCGCGCAGGGCCAGGTTCGGGAACAGGCTGGTCACCTGGAACGAGCGCGCGATGCCCAGCCGCACCCGGTCGTCGTCCGAGGTGTCGGTGATGTCGCGCCCGTCCAGCTCGATCCGGCCCGAGGATGCCCGCACCCGCCCGGTCAGCGCGTGGAACAGCGTGGTCTTGCCCGCCCCGTTCGGCCCGATGATCGAATGGACCGAGTTGCGGCGGATCTGCAGGTCCACCTCGGCCAGCGCGTGGAAGTTGCCGTATTTGACCCCAAGGCCGCGGGTCTGCAATGCGATGTCGGTCATCTCAATGCTCCTCGGCCGGGGTTTCGGGCGCCCGTTCGCGGCGGAAGACCAGGTCGTAGCCCCGCTCGACCAGCCCCCAGAGCCCGCGTTGCAGAAACAGCGCCACGGTGACCAGCACCAGGCCCAGCAGCAACAGCCAGCGCGGCCAGACGGTCGAAAGCGCATCGGCCAGAAGCAGGTAGAACCCCGCCCCCAGCACCGAGCCGAACAGGCTGGAGCTGCCGCCGATGATGGTCATGATCAGGATCAGCTCGCTGGTGTGGTATTCGATGTTCGACAAGGGCGCGACGCCGATCAGCATGGCATGGAGCGCGCCGCCGAAGGCCGTGACCGCGCCCGAGATGGCGAAGGCCTCAAGCTTGAACAGCTTGGTGGGAAAGCCGATGGCGGCCGCGCGCCCCTCGTTCTCGCGGATCGCCAGCAGGGTGCGGCCAAAAGTCGATTGCGTGACCATGACCAGGATCGCGAAGACCGCCACGAAACAGACCGCGACATAGGTGTAATAGGACCAGGGCGCATTCAGCGCCGTGCCGCCGACCGAGGGACGCGGCACGCCCAACAGGCCGTTGTCGCCGCCGGTCACGCCGCTGAACGTATAGGCGACGAAATAGAACAGCTGTGAAAAGGCCAGCGTCAGCATGACGAAATAGACCCCCTGCCGGCGGATCGACAGCCAGCCGACCAGCGTCGCCGTGGCCGCGCCAAGCACCGCCGCGCCGGCCAGCACCACCGGCACCGGAACCTGCCAGCGCGTCAGGCAGATGCCCGCCGCATAGGTGCCGATGCCGAAGAAGATGCCCTGGCCGAAGGACAGAAGGCCGGTATAGCCCAGAAGCAGGTTGCAGGCGGCGACGACCATGGCAAAGATCAGGATTTCGGTCGCGAGGATGCCGGATTTCAGGAACAGCGGCAGCACCAGCACGGCCAGCACCGCCAGCGCCAGCTGCGCATAGGGTTTGTCGAGCGGGTTCATGCTCATGCCCTCCCCAACAGGCCGCGGGGCATCAGCGCGATGACCAGCGCCATGCCGACATAGATCATCAGCCGCGCGCCCTCGGGCCACAGCGTGGTCATGACGCTTTGCACCACGCCGACCAGCAGGCCCGCGACCAGCGCGCCGGTATAGCTGCCCATGCCGCCGATCACGACGACGACGAAGGCCACCGACAGCGCCTCGATCCCCATGAAGGGCTCGACGCCGCGGATCGGCGCGGCCAGCGCGCCGGCCAGCCCCGCAAGCCCGGCGCCGAAACCGAAGACGGCGGTGTTGATGCGCAGCGTGTTGTAGCCCAGCAGCGCCATGTTCGAGGGCGACTCGGACCCGCCGCGCACGATGGCGCCCAGCCGCGTGCCCTCCAAAAGCCACCACAGCAACCCGGCCAGGACGGCTGTGAAGCCGATGGTGAACAGCCGATATTGCGGATAGATGAAATCGCCCAGGATGACGACGCCCTGCAACCCCTCGGGCGCGGGCACCGAGCCGCCCAGCGGCCCCCAGGCGATGATCACCAGTTCCTGCACGACCAACGCCAGGCCGACCGTCACCAGGATGTGGAAGGTATGCGGCAGCTTGTAGATGCGATGCAGCAGCAGCGCCTCGATCAGCGCGGCGATGCCGGCGACGATCAGCGTGGCCAGCGGCATGGCGGCCCAGAAGCTGAAGCCGCGCATGGTCAGGTCATAGGTCAGATAGGCGCCCAGCAGGTAGAAGGCGCCATGGGCGAAGTTCACGAACTGCAAGAGGCCGAAGATGACGCTGAGGCCGACCGCAAGCAGGAAATACAGCATCCCCAGACCGATGCCGTTCAGAACCTGGAAAAGGTAGATCACGGGCTTCTCCTGAAACCGGGCGAAAAGGCCCCGCGCGACAGGGATCGCGCGGGGAGGCGGGGGATCAGGCAGGCATGGCGCAGCCGGCATCCTCGGGCGACAGGAACGATTTTCCGGCGCTGATGATCTCGGCGTAATCGTCCTTGTTGGCCATGTCGGCCTTGGCCTTGCCCTTGAGCAGGTAATAGTCCTTGATGACCTGGTGGTCGGCGGCGCGGATCTCTTCCTCGCCGGTCAGGCCCTGGTATTTCAGCCCGTTCAGCGCCGCGGCGATGCCCGCGCCGTCCGGCGAGCCGGCCTTGACCGCCGCCTCCAGCAGCAGTTTCGAGCAGATATAGCTGCCGGCAAAGGAATAGTTCGGGTTGAAGCCGTGCTTTTCCTGCACCTTGGCGACCAGTTCGCGGTTCAGCGCCGAGTCGGCGCCGTGCCAGTATTGCGCGCCGAAATAGACGCCCTCGCAGATATCCGGCCCCAGCGCCTCGAACTGCTCCAGCCCCGAGGCCCAGGCGACGACGATGGTCATGCGTTGCTTGAGGCCGAAGCTGACCGCCTGCCGCAGCGTGTCCGAGCTTTGCGCGCCGAAGTTCAGCAGCAACAGCACGTCGGGCTGGGCGGCGATGGCATTGGTCAGGTAGCCCGAGAATTCCTTGTCGGTCAGCGAATGATAGCTGTTGCCGACATGCTCGATGCCCCTTTCCTGAAACACGTCCTTGGCAGCGTTCAGAAGCCCGTCGCCAAAGACATATTGCGGGGTGATCGTATACCACTTCTTCGCGTCGGGCAGCGCGTCGATGATCGGGCGCACCGTCTCGTTGATGGCGCCATAGGTCGGCACCGACCAGCGGAAGGTGGCCCTGTTGCAATCGACGCCGGTGATCTCGTCGGCGCCGGCGGTGGTCATGAAGGCGCCGCCGCCGCGCTCGACCTCCTTGCCCATGGCCAGCGATTCCGACGACAGGATCCCGCCCGCGAACAGCTTGACCCCGTCCTGCGCCAGCGCGTCCTGCACCTTGCGCACGGCGGTTGCGGGCTTGCCCTCGGTATCGAGGTCAAGGGTCGAGACCTGCACGCCATGCGCGGCCGCGACCTCTTCGGCGGCCAGAAGCGCGCCGATGGTGGCGAATTTGCCGTTGGCGGCGAAGGCGCCCGAGATCGGCACCGGCACGCCGATCTTCAGCGCCTCGCCCTGGGCAAGCGCGCGGGTGACAAGGCCCGGCGCGGCAAGCGAGGCGGCGGCCAGCGTGGATGTGGTCAGGAAACGACGACGATTGAGCATGAGGAAACCCTGTTGTTGGCGTTGCATTGGTTCTTGGGGAGGCAACTTTCCAAACTATACGGATAGATAGGATTATCTGTCTATAAGCAGCTTCGCGCGCAGCCATGAATATTTCATAGTGAAAACAATTGATTGATTGTTTTTGCAGCGCAGCGATGCTTTCGCGCTCGCAGAAACGGCAGCGGGAAAATGCGCGCTTCCGGCCCGAATCCCCACCCGATTCGGCCCTGCCCATGAGAAACTGGCTCCATCTATTCGCCCAATCTGGCTCTATCCCTTTGCCGCGTTCGGGCGCAGTCAGAGAGAAACGCCCTTCACCCGCAGGAGTCCGGCCATGACGCTCGATCTGAACCCCAACGACATGTCCCATGTGGTCGCGGCCGACCGCGCCCATGTCTGGCACCACCTGAGCCAGCACAAGCAGTATGAGACCATCGACCCGCGCGTCTTTGTCGAGGGCAAGGGCATGCGGCTGTGGGACGCCACCGGGCGCGAGTTCCTCGATGCCGTCTCGGGCGGCGTCTGGACCGTCAACGTGGGCTATGGCCGCGAAAGCATCGCCGATGCGATCCGCGACCAACTGGTCAAGCTGAACTATTACGCCGGTGCGGCGGGCACCGTGCCGGGCGCGATCTTTGCGCAGAAGCTGATCGAAAAGATGCCGGGTATGACCCGGGTCTATTACTCGAACTCGGGCTCCGAGGCGAACGAGAAGGTCTACAAGATGGTGCGCCAGATCGCGGCGCGCCACCATGGCGGCAAGAAATGGAAGATCCTCTATCGCGACCGCGACTATCACGGCACCACCATCGCCACGCTGGCGACCAGCGGCCAGGACCAGCGCGCCATCGCCTACGGCCCCTTCCCCGACGGCTTCGTGCGCGTGCCGCATTGCCTTGAATACCGCAAGCAGTGGGACGTGGAAAACTACGGCGAGCGCGCCGCCGACGCCATCGAGGAGGTGATCCTGCGCGAAGGCCCCGATACCGTCGGCGCCATCGTGCTGGAGCCGGTGACGGCCGGCGGCGGCGTCATCACCCCGCCCGAGGGCTATTGGCAGCGCGTGCAGGAGATCTGCCGCAAATACGACATCCTGCTGCATATCGACGAGGTGGTCTGCGGGCTTGGCCGCACCGGCACCTGGTTCGGCTATCAGCAATACGGCATCGAGCCTGATTTCGTCACCATGGCCAAGGGCGTCGCCTCGGGCTATGCGGCGATCTCCTGCACCGTCACCACCGAGCGCGTCTTCGAGATGTTCAAGGACGCGCCCGAGGACGGCATGAGCTTCTTCCGCGACATCTCGACCTTCGGCGGCTGCACCTCGGGGCCGGTGGCGGCGATCGAGAACATGCGCATCATCGAGGACGAGGGGCTGCTCGACAACACCGTCGCCATGGGCGAGCGCACGCTGGCGAACCTCAACGCGCTGATGGAGAAGCACAAGGTCATCGGCGACGTGCGCGGCAAGGGCCTGTTCTGCGGCGCCGAGCTGGTCGCGGACCGGGCCAGCAAGGAGCCGATGGACGAAAAGAAGGTGCAGGCCGTCGTGGCGGATTGCCTTGCGCAGGGCGTCATCATCGGCGCGACCAACCGCTCGCTGCCGGGCTTCAACAACACGCTCTGCCTGTCGCCGGCGCTGATCGCCACGGCCGACGACATCGACCGCATCACCAATGCCATCGACAACGCCCTGACCAAGGTCTTTGCCTGACCCTTGATCCGCGGCGGCATTCGGGGGACTGATAAGCTCCGTCAGCCGCCGCGGATCACTCCATGCCGATTCCCCCCGACGCCTTTTTCCTGGACCATGCCGCCGGCCTGCCCCTGCAGGTCCAGTTGCGCCGCCAGATCATCGCGTCGGTGACGGCAGGCCGCTTTCGGCCGGGCGAAAAGCTGCCATCGACCCGCGCGCTGGCCCTGCATCTGGGCGTGGCGCGGGTGACGGTGGCGCAGGCCTTCGCCGAGCTCGTCTCGACCGATTACCTGACCAGCCGCGACCGATCCGGCCATTACATCTCGGACAGCATCGAGCGGCGGCTCGAGGCCGAGCCCCCGGCCCCCGACGCGCCGCGCTTCGACTGGGACAGCCAGCTCGAAGGCCGTTTCGGCCGGGCGCAGCGCCGGGATCGCGAGCGCGACTGGCGCCGCTTCGCCTATCCCTTCGTCTATGGCCAGGCCGACCCGGCGCTGGTCGACCATGCCGCCTGGCGCGACTGCGCCATGCGCGCGCTGGGGCGGCGCGAATTCGACAGCCTCACCGGCGACCTCTACGACGCCGACGACCCGGAACTGGTCGACCATATCGCCCGCCAGATCCTGCCCCGGCGCGGCATCAGCGCCGGGCGGGACGAGATCCTGCTGACCATGGGGGCGCAGAACGCGCTGTGGCTGGTGGCGCAGCTGCTGTTGCGCCCCGGCGCCTCCTGCGCGGTCGAGGACCCCTCCTATCCCGGCCAGCGCGAGATCCTGACCGCCAGCCGCGCCCGCATCCTGCCGGTCCCGGTCGATGCCCGCGGCCTGCCGCCTCACGCCATCCCGCCCGGCGTCTCGGCGGTCTTCACCACGGCCAGCCACCAATGCCCGACCAATTCCACCATGCCGCTGGCCCGGCGCAAGGAATTGCTGGCCCGCGCCCAGGCCCAAGGCTTCGCGGTGGTCGAGGACGATTACGAATTCGAGATGTCGTTCGCCGGCGCCCCCTCGCCCGCGCTCAAGGCCATCGACCGGGCCGGGGCGGTGATCTATATCGGCTCGTTCTCGAAATCGGTCTTTCCGGGCGTGCGGCTGGGTTATGTCGTGGCCGATCCGCGCTTCATCGCCGAGACGCGGGCGCTGCGCGGCATGGTGCTGCGCCATCCGCCCGGCCATATGCAGCGGACGCTGGCGCATTTCCTGTCGCTCGGCCATTACGACGCGCAGGCGAACCGGATGCGCCGCGCCTATGCGCAGCGGCGCGAGGTGATGCTGGCCGCCATCGCGCATGAGGGGCTGCGGCTTGCCTCGCCCGAGGCGACCGGCGGTTCCAGCTTCTGGCTGGCGACGCCCGAGGGGGTGGATTCCGCCGAACTCGCAGCCCTGCTCAAGACGCGCGACGTACTGATCGAGCCGGGCGCGGCATTCTTCGCCGCACCTTCGCGGGGCGGCGGTTTTTTCCGTCTTGCCTATTCGTCGGTCCCCGCGGACCGGATTGCTGCGGGGATCGGCCGGATCGGGGCTGCGATGCGCGAGTTGTCGACCCATTCTGGTGTTTTTGTGTCTATTTCGTCTGCATAGCGGTTATTGCTGTTGCGTTTACGATGTCCTGGACCGAGCAGGCGCGCGAGAGGTCGTTTGCGGGTTTTGCGAGGCCTTGCAGGATGGGTC